>SXUH01000429.1 GCA_005791855.1 Bdellovibrionales bacterium | reverse complement strand
GCTGCTTCGACATCCTCCACCGGGGGCACGTGACCTACCTCGCGGAGGCGAGGAAGCTCGGCGACCTCCTCGTCGTGGGCCTGAACTCCGACGACAGCGTGAAGCGGCTCAAGGGGCCCGAGAGGCCGATCAACGGCGAGAGAGACCGGCAGTACGTCCTCTCGCAACTCAAGTCCGTGGACCACGTCGAGATCTTCCGCGAGGACACTCCCCTGAACCTCATCCTGAAGGTGCGGCCGAAGATCCTCGTGAAGGGCGGAGACTGGAAGATCGATCAGATCGTCGGCGCGAAGGAAGTCCTGAGCGACGGCGGAGACGTCTTCTCCCTGAACTTCGTCGACGGCTACTCCACCACGGCCCTGATCCACAAGATCCAGGAAGGATGATCTTCTCCTTCGGCGACGAGGAGAATCCTCTCGAGCTCCTCGCGCTCCTGCTGCCGGCGGTGCTCGCGTCCCTCAGACGGAGGAACTGCGTCCTAATCTTGGAGCCAAGGATTTCTGCCTGGCCCACCTGGGATGAGACCAAAAGGTGGCAGGTGGGGGAAGGCTTCATCTGGCTAGCGCCAAGGGCCCGTGGAAAGATTTCAAGCACCTGCAGATACGAGCGTCCCAATATCAGACAATTCAGAGAATTCCTTTTAGCCTTGTAAGTCGTAGGAATCCGAGCAAATCTCAATTTTTCTCTTAGCCACTGCAAATAGCCCTCATATTAATCCTGAGTCTTTCGATAAGGAACATGGCTGATCATTTTGCTCAGCTAAAAACAGTCTGGTTCTTTCAAGGAGTACGTTAATGGGCTTACGAATCAACACCAACGTTGCATCACAAGAGGTGCAGCGGAACCTGAAAGTGAGTAACTCACAACAGGAAGCAGAGTTTTCAAAACTCTCGTCAGGAAAGCGGATCACCAAGGCGGCCGACGACGCCGCGGGCTTGGCGATCTCGAAGAAGTTAGAAGCTGAGACGAAGGGTCTCCGGATGGCGTCTCGGAACGCTTCGGATGCGATCTCCCTCGTCCAGGTGGCCGAAGGCGGTCTCAACGAGACAGGAAACATCCTGACCCGGTTACGAGAGCTTTCGATCCAGGCCGGCTCCGACACCGTCGGAGAAGCCGAAAGAGGATACCTCTCCCTCGAGTACGAGCAGCTCGTTCAGGAAACTGACCGGATCTCGAAGTCGACGATGTACAACGGGAAGCCGTTGCTCCGAGGAGAAGGCGACAAGATGCAGTTCCAGGTCGGCTCCTACGCCGGCGAAGAAAATATGATCGAGTTCGACGCGAGCCAGACGGACGCGTCGGCCGAGAACCTGGGGATCGGCGGCACGAACGTCCGAGACAAGGAAGGTGCGATCGAGAACCTCGAGCGCATCGACCAGGCCATCGCGAAGGTGAGCGCCTTCCGCGCGAACTTCGGTTCGGTGCAGTCCCGCCTCCAGTCGTCGATCAACAACATCGACGTGGCCGTGGTGAACCAGGAAGCCGCCCGCTCGCGGATCGAAGACGTGGACGTCGCCGACTCGACGGCGAAGCTCGCCTCGAACCAGATCAAGAGCTCCGCGGGGACCGCGACGCTCATGCAGGCGAACCAGCTCGGAAACAATGCCCTGAGACTCATTGGTTAAAATTCTCCTTAGACTGTTAATTTTAAGCCCAAAGGCCTCCCGGGAAACCGGGAGGTCTTTTCGGAGATACATTTGCTCGTAGAGAACAAGCTTAAGAAAGTTAAGGACAAGGGGATCATCCTGAACCTCATGACCGGCTCGAAGGAAGGGAACCACGAGGTTTTCATCTGGCGCCTGGTCGGGAACTCGAAGCACCTCGGGCAGGTGCGGATCGAATCCATCCGGAAGATCCGGAACGACTTCTGCATCGTCCCCGCCGATGGCCAGGACCGGGTCGTCCAGGACCTCATGGGCTCGCAGAACCACATCGACCTCTACGTCCCGGACGCGGCGATGCTCCTCCGGTGCACGGTCAAGCAGACGGACGCGCCCTACCGCTACTACCTGCAGATGCCGGACTTCGTCGCCCAGATCGAACGGCGCAAGGACTTCCGGCTCAACGTCTACCACGATTCGTCGTTCAAGATCAGCTTCGCCAAATCCACCAAGGAACAGAAACCGATCAGCCAGCACTTCCTCAAGGACTGCTGTGACGTGAGCACCGGCGGCTTCTCCTTCTTCGTCTCGCGGCTCGAGAGCAAGTTCTTCGAGCCCGGGGACCAGATCCCCACGCTGGAGATCAAGGCGGGCCCGTGGAACGCCAAGCTCGGCATCGAGGTCTGCTCGATCCGAGAGGTGGAACCCGACGCCGCCAACGGCCTCTCCTACAAGGTCTGGAGAGTGGGGTGCAAGTTCCTCAACATCGACCAGATCAGCCGCAAGTACCTCGAGCGGTACATTTTTGAGCGGATAAAGGACGAGCTTCATGCTATAAACGAATAGTATGAAAGTAGCGGCCATCTCCGACATCCACATCAAAGAACCGGGCGACGACGCAGACCTCCTCCTGCAGAAGTTCCTCGATCACCCCGAGGTCCGCTCCGCCGACTACGTCATGCTCCTCGGAGACATCTTCGACCTCATGTGCGGACCGCACGAGGCGTACCTGCGGTCCTTCTCCCACCTCTTCGAGAAATTAAAAAAGCTCCGCGACATCGGGAAGAAGGTCTACTTCTTCGAAGGGAACCACGACGTCCACCTGGAGAAGCTCTTCAAGAAATTCTGGCCCCGGGAAGACGTGAAGCCGCGCCAGGATCCGCTGGTCCAGGAGATCGACGGCAAGACCTACTACTTCTCCCATGGAGACGAGCACGAAGTCGATAACCACGCCTACCAGCGGTACAAGACCCTGATCCTCTCCCCTCCTCTGCGGTTCGTGGCCAACCACGTGATGCCCTACTCGGTCCTGAACTTCATCGGCCGGCGGGCCTCGAGGGCTTCGCGGAAGAAGGGCTCGAGGACCTTCGACGTGGAAGCCGTGCGGGAGAAGTTCCGAAGCGGAGTGCTCAAGACGACGGCGGGGAAGTACGACTTCGTCCTCGGCGGCCACAGCCACGTCCAGGACCTGCACCGGTACGACACCGGCACCGTGTACGTGAACAACGGGTACGCGCTGAAGAGCCGGACCTTCATCCTCATCGACGGCCACGCGGCCCGGTTCCAGCCCCTAGGATAGCTGGGCCATGGCCTTGACCTCTTTGAGGATCAGCTTGCCGACGACTTCCTTGATGTTCGACTCGGTTCGGCTCTCCTTGTCCTCCGCGTGGGTGTCCTTGCTCACGATGATGAGGGCCTCGGAGAACTGCGCGATCTGCGGGAGGTGGGTGATGGCGATGACCTGGCCGTCCCGGGCCACCTCGGCGAGGGCTTTCCCGATGCAGTTCGCGGTTTCTCCACCGATGCCCGTGTCGATCTCGTCGAAGAGGAAGATGCTGATGGAGTCGTAGTTCGAGAGGATCTGGCGGAGGGCGAGGAGGATCCGCGAGAGCTCACCGCCGGAGGCGATGTCTTTGATCTTGAAGAACCCTTCGCCGGGGTTGGTCTCGGCGATGAAGTACGCCTTGGTGCAGCCGGTGTCGGTGAGCTCGTCGAGCTTCTCGAGCTCGAGCTTGATCGTCGCGCCGTTCATCTTCAGGAGGCGGACCCGCTTGCTGAGTTCGTCTCCGAGCTTCCGGGCGTGGGCTTCCCGCTTGGCGTGGAGGGCGTCCGCGCGCTTCCGCAGGTCCTTGGTGAAGGCCCCGAGCTTGCTCTCCATGGACTCGAGGTCGAACTCGAGGCTCTCCAGCTGGTTCTTCTCCTTGAGGAACTCCACCTGGGTCTGGAGGATGGTCTCGGCGGTTCCGCCGAACTTCTTCTTGAGCTTCTGGTAGGCGTCGAGGCGGTCGAGGGTCTTCTCGAGCTCCTCAGGGTCGGCCTCCATGTTGAGCTTCTTCTCGACCTGGTCGAGGAGGGTCTGGAGCTTGTCCTCGGATTCGACGAGGAGGTCCATCTGCTCGCCGAAGAGCTCGGCGTTCTTCTGGAAAAGACTCCGAAGGAACTTGAGCTGGCCCAGCATTCCTGCCTGGCCCTCACTTCCTTCGAAGGCTTCCTTAACCTGGTAGCAGAGCTTCTGGGTCTTCTCCAGGTTGATCATCGTATGCTTCTTCCGCAAGAGATCTTCTTCGTCCTGGGAGGAGGGAGAGAGTTTTTCGATCTCTTGGAGTTGAAAGTTCAGGTAGTCCAGCCGCTGTTCCCGGAGGGCCTTCGACTGGAGGAGATCCTCGTGGGTCTTCTTCACATCCTTATACTCCCGCAGGACCACCTGGTAGCTCTGGACGTCCGCGGAGTGCTTGGCGAAGTTGTCCAGGAGCTGGAGCTGGTAGGTCTCGGAGAGGAGCTTCTGGTTCTCGAACTGGCCGACGAGGTCGATGTACTTCCGGGAGAACCCCGTGAGGAAGCCCACCGGACACGACAGGTGGTTGACGTAGGTCTTGGAGGTTCCGTTCTTGTAGATGAGCCGCTTGACGATGATCTCCTGGCCCTCCATCGGATAGCCCTCGGCCTCGAGGTGGGCCTTGACCTTCGCATCGTCGCAGAAGAAGGCCGCTTCGATGAGGGCGTAGTCCGTCTCCCGCCGCACGACCTTCTTGTCGGCCCGGCCTCCCAGGATGAGCTGGAGGGCGTCGATGACCAAGCTCTTCCCGGACCCGGTTTCCCCGACGATGGCGTTGAAGCCCGGGCGGAAGCGGATGGTCTGGTTCTTGAAGGTTGCGAAGTTCTGAATGATGAGTTTCTTGAGATAGAAGTGTGCGTCCATATTGTCCTCGTATAGACAATAGTACGTACGACCTACGGACGGGTCAAGAAAATACGTAAAGTGTACGGATGACTAATTTAATCTTTTTTAGAAAGGATGAACTTATCCCGGATGGTTTCGAAATAGAAACGGTCGGGATTCTTGATGAGGGAGACCTTCTTCACCTTCCCCTTGTTCACCAGGACCACGTCGTCGTCCCGGAGCGGGAAGGCCACCTGGCCGTCGATGGTGAGCGTGACCAGATGGTGCGGCGGAAGGATCCGCAGCGAGATCGGAGTGCTGTCGGGGATCACGAAGGGCCGGTGGATCAGCGAGTGCGGACAGATGGGTGTCAGGACCAGGGCCCGCACCTCCGGATGGACGATGGGTCCTCCGGCGGCCATGGAGTAGGCCGTGGAGCCCATGGGCGTCGAGATGATGATCCCGTCCCCCGCGATGTTGTAGATGTGTTCGTCCTCGAGCTCCGCGCGCAGGTAGATCATCCGGGCGATGTCGTTCTTCGCGAGGACGGCGTCGTTGAAGAAGAAGTCCCGGAAGACGGTCTTCCCTTCGCGGCTGACGCTCACCGGACAGAGGGGCTTCTGGGTGACCTCGAAGCTTCCGCCGAGGATCGCCTCGAGGTGGTC
>SXUH01000428.1 GCA_005791855.1 Bdellovibrionales bacterium | reverse complement strand
TTGTGCTTCCTTGCGAACGGTCTAACGGTCTCGTCGAAGTGCCCGGGCTCGACCTCCGGCGGGATGCCTTCGGAGAACCCCGCGTAGCGGCTCAGGCCCAGAGGGGTGAGCCGGTCCTTCCCCATCCAGACCTCTTCGTACTCCCGGATCGCCGCCCGGAGAGACGTCCGGAGCCAGGGGAGCTTCTCCCGACTCTCCGGGAGCGCCCGGTGGACCGCCCGGATCATCGACGTGAGGAACGGTGGCTGGGACCGCGTGAGGTAGTAGGTCCGGTTGGCGTTGAGGATCTTCCCGTAGTGGGTGATCTCGTAGACGAAGTTGTCCACCATGCTCTTGGCGAGGTCGACCTTCCCGTCTTCGAGGAGGCCCAGGGCTTCGAAGTAGCTGTCCCAGCCGTACATCTCGTTGAACCGGCCCCCCGGCACCACGAAGGGGACGCCCCGGAGCTTTCCGTCCTTCTCCTCTCGGAGCGCGAGGCTCAGGAGCCCGTGCTTCTCGCCGAGCTCGTTGACGAAAACCGACGAGACTTCCTTCGGGAGCTTCACCACCTGGACCCGCGGGAGCTTCTTCTCCTTCACCGCTCCGGTGAAGGAGCGGAACCCGCGCTCGTCGCCCGCGGGGACGTAGAGGTAGCGGGTCGACTGCGCTCCGAGCTTCGGGTCCGGCAGGACCTGCTCCAGGTGATCGGCGTCGATCCTCCGGGTGAGGCCGTCCCAGTAGAGCTCGCGGATGTTCCGCGAGATCCGCTCCACCGGATTCTCGAGGACCCGGTCCGTGTCGAGCTTGCCGTGTCCTTCTGCGAGCTTCAGCTCCTGGACGAGGTTCGCGAGCTGGTAGGTCCCCTTCACCTGGTAGGCCACGCCGGTCGTCGAGGTGAGGACGTACTTCCTGCTCCCGCAGGCCCCGTCGTCCACCGTGATCTTCCGGTCCTTGTCGCAGTCTTCCTGCTTCAGGAGCTGGCCGAGGTGGGCCCGGGCGTCCACCTGGATGAGATCGGCGCGGGCGAGGGAGAGGAGGGAGAACAGGAACAGGAAGAGGTTCATCGATGGCTCCGGGAGACGAAGTTCTGTCTACCTAATGAGCTTACCTTAGGAGCCCCTAATGGCAAGCCATTGAATCTCCGCTTCGAGGCGTCGGATGCGATTCCGAACATTACTTAGACACCCCGGCGCCCAGAGGGGCCGGTCCCGGAGAAGCCCATTGCTTCTGCCGGCTTAGGCCCGGGGCCCAAACTGGTTTATTGGAAGTTTGTAACTTTTTCAAAAGTCCTCCCCCCGCCCGCAAAGAGGACTATCGTTATCCGAAACAACAAGGAAGCCACGATGAAAACCATCTTAATTTCTTTACTCGCCGTCCTCGCCGTTGGGTGCTCGAAGCCGACGGACTTTTTCCCGAAGGAAAAAGACCTCGGGTTCCTCAACGGCGCTCCGGACACGAACCAATACCGGGAGTCCCAGGACCCGGAGACGTCTCCCAACGGCGGCGGCGCCGGAGGCCAGTCTCCGAAGCCCGTGACCGTCACGGAGAACTTCACCCAGGCCAAGGAAACGAACCGCAAGCTCGACATCCTCTGGGTGGTGGACAGCTCCGGTTCCATGCACGACGAGCAGGTCGAGCTCGGGAAGAACTTCGACCTCTTCATCAAGAACTTCATGCAGAAGGACATCGACTTCAAGATGGCGATCACCACCACGGACACGACGCCGGAGTTCCGGGGCGTGATGGTCGACGGCTCGGCCGAGAAGCTCAACTCCGTGGCCGCGAAGAAAGACCCGGAGCTCTTCATCAAGTCCTTCAACGAACTGGTGAAGGTCGGGACGAACGGCTCGGGCTACGAGAAGGGCCTCGAGGCCACCGAAGCCTTCACGGAGAAGCACGCGGAGTCCTTCTTCCGGAAAGAGGCCTACCTCGCGGTGGTCATCATCTCCGACGAGGAAGACCAGTCGGAGAAGTCCCCGGTCGAGTACGTCCAGGGTCTGAAGAAGCTCAAGGCCAACCCGGGCCTGGTCAAGGTCTACTCGATCGTCGACAAGACCCTCTCGAACCCGGAGCCGTCGATCACCCGGGGCTTCGAGCGCTACGCGAAGGCGTCGGAGGCGAGCGCGAGTCCGGTGCTCGACATCCGACATCCGTTCACCGAGACCCTCTCGGAGATCAGCGACTCGATCATCAACCTCCTCGACCGCTTCGCGCTCGCGAACAAGCCGATCGACGGGTCCCTCCAGGTGTTCGTGAACGGGAAGCAGACCACCGACTACTCCTACGAGAGTTCGTCGCAGTCGATCCTCTTCAACCCCGGGTCGCTCCCCGCCGCGGGTGCTAAGATCGTCGTCAAGTACAAGAACTTATAAGCGAATATCTAAATTTACCTTACACCATAGGGACTTCATTTTCTTTCCTTGATAGCATGCCGGCTATCAAGGAAAGACCCTTTGGCCAGACTCTTCATCTTCATTCTGCTCCTGCTCCCGTCCGTCGCGCTCGCGAGACCCGCCTACCTCGAATGGTTCAACACCGTCCTCCCGAACAAGGGCGGCCAGGCGCTGATCATCCACGGCCTGAACACCAAGCCGGAGAAGATGTCCTACCTCATCAAGGAGATCAACGACCGGGGCCACGACGTCCTCCTCGTCCGGCTCAAGGGCCACAACGAGGACCTGGAGGAGATGAAGAAGGTCACCAAGGACACGTGGCTCCGGCAGGTCGACGAAGCCTTCACCGAACTCGCCAAGCGCGGTGAGGAGAACAAGGGCTCGGTGACCTTCTTCGCCCACTCCCTCGGCGCCGTCCTCGGAACGTCCTACCTCGCGTCCCATCCGCTGGTGAAGGTGGACCAGATGGTCCTCTTCGCGCCGGCCCTCAAGGTCAAGTTCACGAGCAAGTTCATCAAGGCCCTCTTCGGCTTCCCGGACGGTTTCATCGTCCCGAGCATGACTCCCATCAACTACCGGGCCCAGCGGGGGACCACCATCGCCGCCTACAAGGCCCTCTTCGACACCATTAGCTTCTTCGAGGCCGCCGACCTCGCGGTCATCAACGTCCCGACCACCGTGATCATGGATCCGGAGGACGAGCTCGTCTCCTTCCCCGGGATCCAGGGCCTCGTGGGGAAGCAGGACAAGTGGAAGCTCCTCACCGTTTCCACCAAGGGCTCCGTGCTCCCGAAGCCCTACCACCACCTGATCATCTCCGGTGAGGCCCTGGGTTTCCAGGAGTGGGAGGACAAGGTCCTCCGAACCATGGATTCGGTCCTCGGGAAGAAAGCGCTCTAGTGAAGGGCCCGAGGAAGATCACCTACTCCTGCGGCATCGTTCCGGTGAGGAGGGTCGGGTCCCACTGGGAGTTCCTCCTGCTGCGATCCTACAACTACTGGGACTTTCCCAAGGGCCTCCAGGAGAAGGACGAAGACTCCTGGACGGCCGCGCTCCGGGAGCTGAGAGAGGACACCGGGTTCGACGGAGCGAGGGCCAAGTGGGGGCAGGAGAGCTACGACACCGCCCCCTATTCGAACTCGAAGGTCGCCCGGTACTTCCTCGCGGAGGTCCCCGCGGACCAGGAGGTCGTCTTCCTCCCGAATCCGCTCACCGGGATCTTCGAGCACCACGAGCACCGCTGGCTTCCGTACGCCGAAGCCCGCGCGCTCCTCGGTCCCCGGGTCCAGCAGGTGATCGACTGGGCCCAGGAGAAGCTAGTTCGGTAGCTCGTCGTCCTCGTCTTCCAGGTCCTCTTCGGTGAGGCCGTTCCCCTGCGCTTCGTACCCGCTCAGGCGTCCCGCTTCGTCGACGTCGTCCTCCGGGATGCTGGCCCCGTCGTAGGACTCGTTCCCCAGGTGGTGGGTGGTGTTGGCGCCGTCGTTGTAGTCCTCGAGACCTTTCTTGAAGTTCGCGTGCGCGCGGGGGACTTGTTCGGTGTTCTTGTTTTCCATACGCTCCTCCAGTACCTCTTGACCAGCACGTTCGGTGCCAAAACTCCCCGTCGCTAATGGCTGGAAATCGTGCCACCATACTCGAGGGCAAGAAAGTTTGCCACACGGGAGAACCCGATGACCAAACACTTTACTCAAGCATCCTTCACCACCATGCTCTGGAAGAACGGCCAGGGGACGACGACGGAGCTCTTCCGCCTCCCCGACCCGGCGGCGCCGGAGGACTTCCTCCTGCGGATCTCCGTCGCCACCGTCACCGGGGCCGGTCCCTTCTCGCTCTTCCCGGGGATCGACCGGACCCTCCTCGTCCTCGACGGGACGGGGGCGCGACTCCGCAGCGACGGGCGCCCCGCCGTCGACCTCCTGCGGACCTCGGCACCGTTCGAGTTCCCCGGAGAGCTCGAGCTCGCGTGCGACCTCCTCGGCGGTCCGGTCACCGACTTCAACGTCATGCTGAAGCGAGGCTTCGGCTCGGCCGAGGTGAGGAAGGAAGAGGTACGGGCTCCGGGGAAGAGGACCGTCGACTGCGGAGGTGATCTCCGCTTCCTCTACCGACGGACGGCGGGCGGGGCCTCGGAGCTCTGGCAGCTTTCGCCGGCCGAGGCCGTCACCATCGAGGCCCACGCCGGCGACCAGCTGGTGACGGTCGGAGTGCGGAAGCCTACTTGATGCTGTAGTAGATGAAGGGCTTGCGGACCTTGAGCCGGTCGCTCTCGTGCTTCTTGAGTTCGTCGAAGACCCGCGAGGTGATGTTGAAGATCCCGTACTTGATCTCGTTCACCCGGATCGTGAAGACCTTGCCGGCGTCGTCGTAGCTCACCAGTCCGTTGCTCTTCACCTTCCCGGTGACGATGGGAAGCTTCACCGTCGCCTCGGCGTTGTAGCTCCCGTTCCGGATCGCCGCGCCGACCGAGCGGATGTCCGCACCGGCGAAGGCCCGCCGCTGGTTAAGCGTCGCCGCGATGGCGCCGCTCAGGGCTTCGACGAGCGTCTCCTGGCCGCGGGATTCGGAGATGAACTTCGCCGCCTGGAGGCCCATGCGCTGGATGCAACCTTTGATCAGCTGGTCCGCGAGGTCACCCGGCGCGCTCAGGCGATCGCAGTCGAGGTAGAGGCTCTCGAGGCTCAGGGCGTTCTTCGGGTTCAGGATGAGCCCGCTCAGGAGAGAGAGCTTCACCGTCGACGAAAGAGAGAGGTTGGCGTTCCGGAGGTTCATGCTCTCCGCCTTGAGGAAGAAGGCCGGGGCCTTCTTGACGTCGAACTCCTCCCGCCGCGTCCCTTCGACGATGATCTTGAAGTCTTCGCCGATCTTCTCCACGAAGACCTTCGCTCCGTCTCGGACGGGGGTCTGCGAGCGGGTGAACACGGCGGCCGTCCCTTCCCCGCGGGGGCTCACGTAGTCGAAGTTTAAAGAGGCGACTTCTACTCTCTGGGTCTGGGCGAACGAGAGGGAGGAGAGGAGAATGCAGGAGTAAAATAGTTTTTTCATGAGCCGTCCTTTGCTTTAAAACTTCCAGAAGTTTAGTGCCGTAAAACTATTTAAGACAGTAAGTGTTAATTTTGTCCATAACGAGGGGTGTCTTGATCAGAGCTGCTTTTTCCAGAATTCAGCAATGTCATTTAAGATGCTGGTTGAGATCAGCTCACGCGGAGAATCATTGAACCAGTCCCCGGGCATGGTTTGGGAATAGCTCTTCTCGAGGAACCGGTCGTCCATGAGGACGATGATCCCCCGATCGGTCTCCGACCGGATCACCCGGCCCGCGGCCTGGATGGCCTTCGCCATCGCCGGGTAGGTGTAGGCGTAGTCGAAGCCGGCCCGGTGGTGGGCATCGTAGTACTGCTTCATCCCCTCTCGCTGGAAATCGAACACCGGGAGCGGAGGCCCGACGATGAACGCGCCGATCACCATGTCTCCGGCGTAGTCGATGCCCTCGGAGAAGATCCCGCCCTGGACGCCGAAGAGGAGGGTCGGCCTGGGATCGGTCCGGAGACTCTGGAGGATCTCCTCCACTTCGGAGTTCCGCATGTGCCGGCGCTGCTTGAGGAGGCGGAAGCCCTCCGGCACCGTGAAGGCCGCGAGCGTCTTCTCGAGGAAGTCGAAGCTCGGGAAGAACGCGAGGTAGTTCCCCACCTTCACCCGGGCGATCCGGTGGATGGACTCGGCGATCTTCGGGTAGTTCGTCGCGCGCACGGAGAACTTCGTCGAGACCTGCGGGATGACCAGGATCTTCCGCTTCTCGGCGCTGAAGGGAGACCGGAACTCCTGCTCGGAGAGGTCCGCTCCGGCGAGGCCCGAGAGCGCGGAGTAGTAGTCGAAGGGCTTGAGGGTCGCCGAGAAGGCGACCACGTGCTGGAAGTTCTCGTAGCGGGGCCTGATGAGCTTCGAGGCATCACAGCAGGTGATGCGGATGACCCGGTCTCCGTTCTCCTGGTGGGAGGAGACGAAGAACTCGGGCCGCTCCTCCTCCAGGACCGTGGTGAGGATGTCGGCGAACTCTCCCCAGTAGAAGATCAGCCGGAGGATGACGTCCCTCGGTTTGATGTCCACGTCGGCCTCGAGGTAGCGGGTGAGGAAGCTCTTGAGCCTCTCGTTCATCTCGAGGAAGGCTTCGCTCTCGAGGGTGAGCCGCTTCCCCCTCCCCGCCCCGGCGTCGCAGACCTCGCTGATGATCTGGATGCAGTCTCCGGCGAGCTCCCGGCCGTCGTCGCCGAAGCGCTTCGGGAGGTTCCGCATCTCCTCCGCCATCGCCGCGAGCTCGGAGGTGGAGAGGCTCGGCGAGTAGTAGCCCATGGTCCGCGCCGGGATGTTGTGGGCCTCGTCGATCACGAGGCTGGGCTTCCCCTCCTGCGCGAAGCCGACCTTCGAGAGCCGACCCAGGGCGGACTCGTGGCCCAGGATGTAGTTGTAGTCGCAGATGATGGTGTCCGCCTCGTCCACCGCTTCCATCTGGAGCTCGAAGGGGCAGACCTCGTACTCCTCGGCGAGGTTCTTGAACACCCTCGCCGTGAGCTTCTTCTTCTTCCGGAGGACGTCCCGGAGGCCATGGGCGTGGAGCTTGTCGTAGTAGCCCCGGGCGAACTCGCAGTACTCGGGGTTGCACAGGGGCTCGGCCTTCATGCAC
This sequence comes from Bdellovibrionales bacterium, assembly GCA_005791855.1. GTDB lineage: Bacteria > Bdellovibrionota > Bacteriovoracia > Bacteriovoracales > Bacteriovoracaceae > Peredibacter. The sequence continues at coordinate 85 of SXUH01000428.1, read as the reverse complement.
AGCTTGCTCTTCGCCGTGATGGTGAGGGACTTCGTCGGACAGCCCTTCGCCTGGATCTTCTCGATGGCCTCCTCGGCCGCGAGCT
>SXUH01000051.1 GCA_005791855.1 Bdellovibrionales bacterium | reverse complement strand
TCCGGACCTACGAGGGCGCGCTCATCATCGTGGGCCACGACCGCTCCTTCATCGACAACGTCACCGACAAGTGCTGGGTCCTCCACGACCGGAAGCTCGAGCTCTTCGAGGCCGGCTTCTCCCAGGCCCAGCTCTTCCTCGAGGCGATCCACCTGGAGGAGGAGCTCAAGAAGAAGGCCCCGGCGGCCCCCCCGCAGAGCAGGCCCGCCGAAGCTCCCCGGGACAAGCTGAGCAACAAGGAGCGGAACCGCTTCCAGGAGCTCCCGGGGGAGATCCAGAAGCTCGAGGCGCGCATCGAGACGGCGAAGGTGGAGCTCGCCGGGATCGACTACAAGACCGCAGACAAGAAGAAGACGGACGCCCTCCGGTCGAAGCTCGACGCCGATGAGAAGAAGCTCGAGGCGCTCTTCGACGAGTGGGCGGCCCTGGAACTCAAACTCTAACAAGGAACGCGTATGCAACGAACGTCTGAGATCTACCGGAGCCCGTCCACCCAGGTGGCGGTGAGCAAGTACATGTCCAAGGTCTACCTGTGGATGACGGCGGGGATCCTCCTGACCGGCTACGTCGCCTGGGCCGTGGGCACGAACGACCAGCTCGTGACGGCCCTCCTCTCGAACAAGCTCCTCTTCTACGGACTGATCATCGCCGAGTTCGGCCTGGTGATCCTCCTCACCGCGGGGATCAACCGGATGAACTCCCTCACGGCCACGGCCATGTTCCTCCTCTACGCCACCATCAACGGAGCGACCCTCTCGGTCTTCTCCCTGATCTACACCAGCGAGAGCATCCAGAGCGCCTTCTTCACCACCACCGTGGCCTTCGCGGGCCTCTCCGGCTTCGGGTACGTGACCAAGCGGGACCTCGGGCCCGTGGCGTCGTTCTGCACCATGGGCCTCTTCGGCCTCGTCGGCTTCTCGCTCCTGTCGATCTTCTTCCCGAGCCTCATGGGCACCACCGCGAGCAAGGTCTACGGCCTGGTCGGGATCTTCGTCTTCGCGGGCCTCACCGCCTACGACACCCAGGCCATCAAGAACATGGCCCCGGCGGCCCGGGACGGCGAAGCCTACCACAAGGGCGCGATCCTGGGAGCGCTCAAGCTCTACCTCGACTTCATCAACCTCTTCCTCTTCATCCTCCGCATGACCGGAAGCCGAAGAAGATAGTGGCGTCGCTCTTCACCCACTCGCTCATCCCCGTCGCCCTCCGCTTGTCGAGCGCCGGGGCGGCCTTCCCGAAGCGCCTCCTCGCCGTCTGCGTGTTCCTCGCGGTCCTCCCGGACTTCGACGTGGTCGCCTTCCGCTTCGGGATTCCCTACGAGTCCCAGTGGGGCCACCGGGGCTTCACCCATTCCATCGCCTTCGCGCTCGCCTGCGCGCTGGTCTGCCGGTGGTTCCACCGGGGCCTGGGCTCGACGCCGAAGACGGTCCTCTGGGCGACCTTCGTCGCGACCCTGTCCCACACCGTCCTCGACGCCCTCACCAACGGCGGGCTCGGAGTGGCGGCCTTCTGGCCCCTCGACCAGTCTCGCTACTTCTTCCCGGTGAGGCCGATCCAGGTTTCTCCCATCGGTGTGGCGAACTTCTTCGGACCCCGGGGGCTCGTCGTGATCCTGAGCGAACTCCTCTGGGTCTGGGCCCCGGTCCTAACTCTCAGTTTTATCATCCGCCAGGCCCGCCGGCGCCGGAGAAGATGAGTCCGCCGCTCGGGCTTCATGCCTAGGATATTTTTACCCGACCTTGTAACATCCCCGCCAGTGCTTAATAATTTTAGTATGAGAATACTTCTTCTAACTATTCTATTCGCCGGTGCCTTCAAAGTCTTCTCCCACAAGGAGGAGAACCCCAACCGCATCGATTCGATCCGCGTGAAGCTCGGGGCCCCGAAGCGAGTGAACCGCTCGCCGGCCGTCCTCCCGGTGGAGCGGGCGCGGGTGGAGGAGAGTGACCCGCCGGAGACGGGCGAGGGCTTCGTCGACGAGGAGCCGGCCCAGCTCACGGCGGGCGAGCACTACACCGACGGCGAGGGACCGGGCGAAGACAGCTGGCCCGTGGAACTCAAGGACATGCTCCTTCGGCTCGAGCCCGTCGACGGAGAGGAGATCTACCAGGCCTACCAGGCCGAGCAGGACGCCTACCAATCCGAGCTCGATGCGCTGATGACCGAGAAGCAGCAGAAGACCTCCGAGGAGGGGGCCGCCGAGATGGACCACCAGCTGACCCAGCTCGACAGCAAGCACGAGGAAAAACTCAAGGTTATCTTCGGCGACCACTACGAGGCTATCCGGGAGCACCAGCAGGAATTCCTAGAGGCGGGCTCGGCCGAATCCTACCAATAGCTTTTAGACAATCCCCTGGCCTTGTGCTAGATTCCTCTGAAATCACCTGAGGAAATCCTATGCTAGCTGCCCACGATATCCGCCTCCAGTTCGGCGGGCGAACCCTGTTTGACGACGTTAACCTGAAGTTCACTCCCGGAAACTGCTACGGGATCATCGGCGCCAACGGCGCGGGGAAGTCCACCTTCCTGAAGGTCCTGAGCGGCGAGGTCTCCCCGACCGCCGGGAAGGTCGAGGTCAGCCCCGGGGAGCGGATGGCGGTGCTCCGGCAGAACCACTTCGCCTTCGAGGAAGAAGCGGTCCTCACCACGGTGATCCTCGGGCACGCGAAGCTCGTGGAGATCATGAAGGAGAAGGACCAGCTCTACGCCAAGGAAGACTTCTCGGACAAGGACGGGGAGCGCGCGGCGGAGCTCGAGGGCCTCTTCGCGGAGATGAACGGCTGGGAGGCCGAAGCCAACGCGGCTTCCCTGCTCGCGGGCCTCGGGATCAAGGAGCACCTCCACCAGAAGAAGATGAAGGAGCTCACCGGGGGCGAGAAGGTCAAGGTCCTCCTGGCCCAGGCGCTCTTCGGGAAGCCGGAGATCCTCCTCCTCGACGAGCCCACCAACGACCTCGACCTCAAGGCCATCCAGTGGCTCGAGAACTTCATCATGGACCAGAGTGACACCACGGTCCTGGTGGTCTCCCACGACCGGCACTTCCTCAACAAGGTCTGCACCCACATCTGCGACATCGACTTCTCGAAGATCAAGCTCTACGCCGGGAACTACGACTTCTGGTACAAGTCCAGCCAGCTCGCCCAGCGCATGCTCTCGGACCAGAACAAGAAGACCGAGGAGAAGATGAAGGAGCTCAAGGAGTTCATCCAGCGCTTCTCCGCCAACGCCTCGAAGTCCAAGCAGGCCACCTCGCGGAAGAAGCACCTCGAGAAGCTCACCCTGGAGGACATCCAGCCCTCGTCCCGGAAGTACCCGTACGTCGGCTTCAAGCCCGACCGGGAGGCCGGGGACAACCTCCTCCGGGTCGAGAACCTCAGCATCACCGTGGACGGGGAGAAGCTCCTCCGGAACGTCTCCTTCACCATCAAGAAGGGCCAGAAGGTCGTCTTCCTGGCGAAGTCCGAAGTCATCACCTCGGCCCTCTTCAAGGCCCTGGTCGGGGAGCTCACCCCGACCAGCGGCAAGATCGACTGGGGGATCACCACCACCCGGGCGTACCTTCCGAACGATAACTCGAGCTTCTTCCAGGACTCGTCCCTCGACCTCATCAACTGGCTGCGCCAGTACTCCAAGGACCAGACCGAGACCTTCCTCCGCGGCTTCCTCGGGCGGATGCTCTTCTCCGGAGAGGAAGCTCTCAAGAAGTGCAACGTCCTCTCCGGCGGCGAGAAGGTCCGCTGCATGCTCTCGAAGATGATGCTCTCCGGGTCCAACGTCCTGGTGATGGATAACCCCACCAACCACCTGGACCTCGAAACCATCACCGCCGTGAACGAGGGCCTCATCGACTTCAAGGGCACGCTGCTCTTCACCTCCCACGACCACGAGTTCGTCCAGACCGTCGCCAACCGGGTGATCCAGCTCGAGGACAGCGGGGTGCGGGACGAGGAGTGCACCTACGACCAGTTCCTGGGCCTGGAGTAGGATGGGAAGGACGCTCTCCGCCCTCGTCCTCTTCCTGCAGCTCTCCGCCCACGCCTTCGACTGGCAGGGCCACCGGGGGGCGCGGGGACTCTTCCCGGAGAACTCCATCGAAGGCATGGCGGGCGCGCTCGACTTTCCGGTGACGACCCTGGAGCTCGACGTGTTCGTCTCGAAGGACCAGAAGATCGTGGTGAGCCACGACCCGGTGATCAGTCCGGTGCTGTGTAAGGTCTCCGGGAGCAAGGTGATCTACCAGCTGCGCTCCGAGGAGCTCAAAGACGTGGAGTGCGGCTCCAAGCCCCATCCGGACTTCCCGGACCAGAAGAGTGTGAAGACCCGCGTCCCGCTCCTGTCCGAGCTCGTCAAGCGAACTGAAGAAATGCTCAAAGAGAAGAAGAGGAAACCGGTGAGCTACAACATCGAGATCAAGTCCTCTCCCGACAACGAAGCTAGGTCCCTCCAACCGGAGCACCGGGCCTTCGCCGATCTCCTGATCCGCGAGCTCAAGGACCTCCTGCCGGCGGATCGCTACGTCGTGCAGAGCTTCGACCTGCGGGTGCTGAGGCACCTCCACGAGAAGCACCCCGAGGTGCGGCTCGCGTACCTCCACGCCGACGAGATCAAACCTGAAGAGATCGTAAAAATCCTGGGCTTCACTCCGGAAATCTTCTCCCCGGACTACAAGCACCTCAACCCGGAGCACGTGGCCTTCTTCCACAAGCACAAGGTCAAGGTCATCCCCTGGACGCCGAACACCACGAGGAAGATCCAGGCGCTGGTGGACATGGGTGTCGACGGCATCATCACCGACTATCCCAACCTCATTCCCACGGTTACTCTGAAGCCGCAGTTAAAATAAATTAACTCATCTCCGATTGAAGAGCGCCGTCGCCCGTCCTATTCTCATAGCTGTATGAAGGACCGAGACGCAACACTGATCGCACAGCTTCGCCTCCGGGTTCGGGACCTCGACCGGGCCCGCGCCTTCTACGTCCCGCTGCTGGAAACCATCGGCTACACCCTGACCTCGACGGGTGAGGATTTCTTCTGCGTCCACGAGCTCCACGTCTCCGCGGGAGCCGAGGCCAGCGCCAACGTGCACCTGAAGTTCACCTGCGACAACCCCGCCCTGGTGCGGATTTTCCACGAGACGGCCCTCGTCCACGGCGGGAGGTGCAACGGCGCCCCCGCATGCCGGCCCTTCCGGAGGAAGGCCTTCTCCGCCTGCGTCCTGGATCCGGACGGGATCAGCCTCGAGGTGGTCTACCGGCCTCCGGGGAGTGCGGAGAAGAAGGCGCTCAAGCCCCTGACCCTCTTCCAGGAGTCGCTCCACTGATCACTTCCATTCGCCCTTGAGGATGAGCTTCACGGTCGTGCCCGACGGAGACTCCGGGCCCCCTTCGGCGCTGTCGATGAGGACCTGCCCCTGGTACATGTCCATGTAGGATTTCATGATGTACATGCCGAACCCCGTGCCCGCCTCGCCCTTGGTGCCGGGCCTCGAGGTCTTCTTGCTCAGGTCGTAGAGGGAGGCGATGAGCGCCTTGGACATGCCGATGCCGTTGTCCTTGATCTCCACGGCGTAGTTGTGCTGGTCGAAGGGGTAGACGCTGATGAGGATGGTCTCGCCCTCCGGGGAGAACTTGATGCTGTTGCAGACGATGTTCCCCAGCACCTGGTTCTTGAAGCTCACCGGTTCGACGAAGACGTGGAAGCCGTGGTTCTTCTCGAAGTTGTACTCGAGCCGGAGCCGCTTCCGCTCCAGGTCCGTGGCGTAGATGGACTGGAGGTAGGTGACGGCTTCGTTGAGCGGGGTCATCACCGAGGCGATGCTGACCTTGCCTTTCCTCGTGGCGTAGATCTTGCGGATGTTCTGGGTGATCTCGAGCATGGAGTCCGTCGCCTCCTTGGCGATGTCGAGGCCCCGGTTGGAGATCGCCTCGTCTTCCTTCTTCTTGGCCAGGGTGATGCCGATGGTGAGGCGGCCCAGGGGGTTGGCGAGGTCGTGGAAGAGGACGCGGAAGAGGTCTTCGATCTTCTGGTTCTGCTTCTGGAGGATCTTCGAGGTGAAGTTGGCGCGCTCGATGAAGGTGATGATGAAGACGGTGGAGATGACGAGCCAGCCGAAGATCGTCAGGGCCTTCCCGAGGGTGTAGCCCTTGTCGATGAGGTGCACCGGGAACTCGTACCCCGTCATGTAGAGAACCGTGAAGACCACCATGATCACCGTGGTACCCAGGAGCCAGAAGATGGCCCCCTTTATTCCCTGGGCCATCCCACCCAAGAGGGGGAAGATCCCGATCCACACCAGTGCGTAGCTGCGGAAGCCCCCGCTGTAGTAACTGTAGGTCAGGATCTCGATCAGGGCCACGGTCAGGAGAACGTTCGAGAACACGTTTGGCTTGGAGATGTACCGGTAGAAGAGGATCATGCCGGTGAACACGAGGGAGCAGAAGAGGCACACCAGTCCCGGAACGGGGTCTTCGAAGAAGTAGAGGGCCACGCAGGTGTAGGTCCACATGAGGATCGAAGACGGGAAGATGGCGATGAGGTGCGCGTGGATTTCGTTGGGATCGATGTCCCTGGATTTGCCACCCTTGGAGGCCATGCTGTTGAAGATCTTAAAGTACAGTCTTAAGAAAAAATTAGATTCTTTATTGGTTTCCATGACTTCGAAATGGGTTTTATTCCAAAGCCATTAAGATTGGAAACTTAAGATTCGATAAAAGCGATAAGAAGTTAAAAAACGCTCTTGAGTTTGACCTCCGAGAGCACAGTTTCAACCACTTTGAGCAGTTGGTCCTGGTTCAGAAGATCCCTTCCAAGAGAGTACTCTTTAGGAGTGACGACCCTTTCTATAGCGACCGTCGCCTTGTTCAGCCTCGTCGTCACTGCGGAGGTGTCGAGTTTTTTCACCTGGAAGTCGTAGTCCATCTTGAGGGCATCTTCGTTCATGGAGAAGGTGAGAAGTAGAGAGTCGATGTTGGCCATGTCGCGAGAGGTCGGTGGGATGAGCTTGTACTCGACCCCTTTCTTAGAAGCCTTATATTCCTTAAGTTTGAATCGGTAGAAGGTATCCAGAAGGCCGATGATCTTGGCGTAGAGGGCCTTGGGCTCGATCTTTAGCTGCAGATGGCTTTCATTGAAGTCCTTGCCGTAGGTGAGGTAGTAGCTCGCCTTCTTGTCGGAGACCGGAGCGTTGGAGGAGAGGGGGAAGGAGAACTGAAGTTCGGTGCTCTCGCCCTTGGCCAGGGTCCGTGGCCCGAGGTTCGCCGTCTGTTCGTGCTTCATCGAACCTTCCGCGCGTGTCTGGACCTTTTTTATTTCAGCGTACGCGAGGGCCACGCCGGAGGAGTCCAGGGAGACGGCCTCGGCTCCGTGATTTGTGACCTTGAGCACGCCGGTTAGGGCCCCTCCCTGCTGCCAGGATTCGCCCTGGACGTCGATGTTCCACTCAAGGGGTTTACTGAAGAATGTTCCTTTCATCTAATCCTCACTAGAACTCATTTCAAAACCTCACTTTCTTCGTTGCCGTCGTCGTTCCTCCCTGCGACGTGCCTTAAGCACGCCTCGGTCGTCACTCCTAGTCGCCTAGAACCTGAGGTTTTGAAATGAGTTCTAGTACTAGAAGGTTAGATGAGTATCCTTGCGGGTAGGCTTTTTAAAGGAAAAAGCTTAGACTCGGAGGATGAAGTTTCACCACGTCGCCCTCATCGTCACGGACCGCACCCGGGCGCTCCGGTTCTACCGAGAGGCCCTCGGCTTCACCCTCGCTCACGAGGCCTGGCGGGCGGAGAGGAATTCCTGGAAGCTCGACCTGGAACGCGAAGGCATGCGCCTGGAGCTCTTCACCTTCGAAGGCTCGCCCGCGCGGGCCTCGTACCCGGAGAACCTGGGACTGCGGCACCTCTGCTTCGAAGTGAAAGAGATCGAGGAGTTTCACCGGGAGCTCAGAGAGAAAGGTTTCGAGGCGGAGGAGATCCGGGTCGACCCCTACACCCGGAAGAAGTTTTTCTTCTTCTCGGATCCAGATGGCCAACCCTTAGAGATCTACCAGGCCTAGCGTGGGAGCTGGCAGGACTCGCGTCGCGGATCGATGCGGAAGTCTGGAGTCAGACAGGAGTAGACGTTGTAGGACTGCTGGCCGTACCGCACGCCCTTGGAAACGGTGACCTGGCCTCGCTCGTCCACTTCGCACGGATTGTTCATGGTGCATCTCTCGCCGCTTTCGTTCGACGTGTTGTTGACCCCGATGACCCGTCGTTCGCCACGAGCGATGATCGGAGAGCCGGAGGTTCCGCCGATGGTGTCGCAGGTCGAAGTGTAGCGGATGGAATCGGTCCAGGACCAGGCGGCTTCTTTGATCCGGAAGACGAAGCCGTCGATGTCACAGCTCCAGCCTCGGTCCCAGTAGCCCGAGACGATGTCGATCGGCTGTCCCGCTCGCGGCCGAGCGCCGTCGAGGAAGAAGGGCCTGATCTTGTAGGCGGCCATGATGTCGTTGTAGGACTGGGTCAGCTCGTAGAAGGCGATGTCCGTGTTGGTCATGGTGGCGTAGACGATCTTCGTCGCCTGGATCGGGTGGAGCTTGAAGTTCCTGTCGTAGATCTTCATCGCTCGGTTGTTCGCGGCGTTGACCATCACCTCACCCGGGGCGAGGAATCCGCCGGGCTTCTGGATACAGTGGCCATTGGTCATCACCAGGGCCTTGGCGTTCAGGGGCATGCCGGCGAAGGCGATGAGGGAACCGGAGCAGTTGGAGAGCTTCACGATGCCTTCGAAGTCGTAGGCGAGGTCCATCCCGTCGAAGTTTATGTTCTTAAGATTTTCTTCTGCGAGCGCGTTGAACGGCGCTTTCGGAAGGGCCCAGGTAACGGTGCTTGCTACCATCAACGCCAGAAATAAAGCTGCTTTCATGTATCCTCCTGTAAAAGTATGGGAGGGTTTTAGCAAGTTAGCTTTGGACTTGTCCATTAGGAGTAAGAACTTTGTAGATTTCTGAGCTGCCCGGATTCAAAATGGGACTGGCGGTGGGGGCGTCGACCTTCGCTGAAGCGGTAGGACTTCTCTTCAACCGGAGCACGATGCTGGTGCCCTTGGATGACTCGGTCGTCCGAGGAAGGATTTCGTAAGACCCGCCGAACTTTCTTACGAAGTAGCCCATGATCATGAGGCCAAAGCCCGAGCCCTGTTCGCCCTGGGTCCCTCTGGTGGTATGGAGCAGGTTCTTGGTCATTCGGTTAGGAGAAATGCCGCAGCCGAAGTCCTTGAACTCGACCTCGATGGTCTCCTCCATGCTGCGGGTGGTGAGCTGGATCTCTCCGCCCTCGTAGGAGTACTTGACGGCGTTGGACATGAGGTTGCAGAGCACGTGGTCGACGAGGGACTTCTCTTCCGCTTCCACGAACAAGGGCTCGCTCTCGAGGTTCCGGTAGGTCACGGTGAGCTTCTTCTCCTTGAGCCGCGAGTCGAACATGTGGATCGTCTCGTTAATGGCCTCATCGATCGATACGCTCGCGAGGTGAATGAAGTTCGCCTGGTTGCGGGTGACGATGGCGTTGCGGATCCGGTAGATCATGTCCAGGGCGGTCCGGGTACTGATCTTCAGCCGGTCCCAGACGATGCCCTTTTCGTTCTCGTCGATCTTCCCCGTGTGAAGGAGGTCGGCGTAGGCGTTGACCACCGTGAGGGGGTTGGCGAGGTCGTGGGAGATGGTCTTGATGAGCATCTCGTTCATCTCCCGTTCCTCCCGGAGCTGGACGTTGGCCTTCTGGAGCTCCAGGGTGAGTTCTTCCTTGAGACTGATCTGGAGCTGGAGCTTCCGGTGGAGGTCGTCGAGGCCCTGCTCCTGGTGCATGGAGAGGCCGGAGATCCTGGTGAGGGCGGTGACGAGGTTCTCCCGCTCCCGGCTCTCTCTCTTGTGGTTGATGAGGAGGACGAGGAAGATGGAGAGGCACTGGTAGATTGCCAGCGAGACCGACCAGCCCCACCAGGCGTTCTGCGGGTCCAGGCGGAAGAAGGCGAAGTTCAGATGGTGGGCCCAGCCGAGGAGGAGGACGAAGCCCATGGCCTTCTCGATCCAGTTCGAGGCCCTCCGTTCGAAGATGAGGACCAGGAGGGAGGGCTCCCAGAGCGCGAGGCTCGTGCAGAGGTTCACCGGCAACAGGGAATAGGTGAAGCCCAGGTCGGTGTAGAGAAGGAGGTAGGTGGAGACGAGGGCCCCGGCGACGAAGATCGAAGAGTAGAGCCTCCACCGAAAGGGCTTCCCGCGGGAGCCGAGAAGCATCTTCGCGAGCATGAAGACCGGGGCGACGATGAAGAAGGATGAAAACGCAATCTCCACCGGCCCGTCGCTCAAGACCGCAACGGCGACGTAGCTCAGAAGGGTGGAGATCCAGTAGTAAATGAGCTGGTTGAATTCCTGGTTTTTGGATTTGATCCGCGCGGTGAACGCGATGGCGAGGTTGAGGACCGTCGTTCCTAACAAAAAGAGGAAAATGTACAACTCGACCATTCTCATAGACAGGTTTTAGCACAAAAGATTATTCGTGCAAGAATGAACTGTTGGCGCTCGAATCTAATAGGGATGGGATCTTAAAGTTCCTTACTTTCCAGAGGAAAGAGGGGTTCGAAATCCCCCAGTTCCTTGGACTCTTCGAGGAGCCCAATGACGTCCTGGTTCAGGATTTCAAAGAGATCAGTGAACTTACTTAAGACGTAGTAGAGCGGCTGCGGGATATCGATCCGATAGGGGGTCCGGAGGACCGTGAGCGGATCGAAATCCACTCTCTTCGGGATGGAGCTTTCCACGGAGTAAACAGTTTCATGGATGGAGGAGAGCATCCCTCCACCGTAGGCCTTGACCCCGGTTCCGGACCTCAGGAGTCCGAACTCGATGGTGAACCAGAACAACCGGAAGAGCCGGCTCCGGTCCTTCGGGGCGATGCTCAGGGCGAGCTTTCCGAACTCCTCCATGAACCGGGCGTAGTCGGGGAAGGTGAGGAGCGGGACGTGGCCGTAGAACTCGTGGAAGATGTCCGGCTCCTGGATGTAGTCCAGGTCCTTCGGGATGCGGATGAAGCTCGCGGCCGGGAACTTCTTGTTGGCCAGGAGGTTGAAGAATTCCTTCGCGGGGATGAGCGCCGGGACCACCTCGACTTCCCAGCCGGTGAAGTCCCGCAGCCGGCGGTTGATCACGGTGTGCTGGGGAACTTCGTCCATGGAGAACCGGATCCGGTCAAGGCCCTCGAGGAACTCCTCGGAGGCCCTGGTCTTTACGATCTCGGATTGTCTGGTGATGAGCGTCTTCCAAGTGTTGTTCTCGTCCGCGGTCCAATCGATGAGGCCCTGGGCGTTGGGCTGCTTGGAAACGTAGGTGGTTTTCATTGAGCTCTCCTGGCCTTGAGTATAATTCAGGACGCGCGCCTTGGGCCCTGGAATTGTAAAAAAACATCTGGTAGTTTTCCCCCACAAGGAAACCCGTTTGAACCCAGCCCTGCGAGAGCTCCTCACCCGTCCCCTGGAAAGTGGCTTAAGTGCCCATAAGCACTCCCGTGACCTGGACCGGAGCCTCGGCTTCGAGATCCCCCGGATCGAGGAGGAACTCCTCCGGAGGGCCAAGGAGAGAAGGCCCTCGGGGAACATGAAGACCTGGGGCGAGGGGATCCACCAGGGGAGCCAGTCGTGGGTGGGGCTCGATCCGCAGACACTGCAGACGCCGTACTCGGAGCTCCTGCGGATCTGCGAGCTCCTGGATCCAGGGCCTGGGTCCACGGTGGTGGACCTCGGAGCAGGGTACGGGCGCATGGGGCTCGTGCTCGGGGCCCGCTGCCGGGAGGTGAGCTTCATCGGCTTCGAACTCGTGCCGGAGCGAGTGCGGGAAGGGCGGAGGATCCTCCGGGAGCACGGTTGCACGCACGCAACTCTGCTGGAGCAGGATCTCACGGACCCGGACTTCGAGGTCCCCCTCGCCGAGGTCTACTTCCTCTACGACTACGGGAAGGTGGAACACATCCGGAGGACCCTGGCCCAGCTCTCGGCCATCGCCGACAGGAAAAACTTCCAGCTGGTGGCCCGGGGCATGGGGGCCCGGAGCCTGATCGAAAACGAGCACCCGTGGCTCTCGGACGTCTACCCGGTTCACCGGGAGGAAAACTTCTCTATCTACTCGATGTCTCCGCCGGGCAGTCTCGCAGGAGCCGGGCCTCGAGGTCGCGGATGATCTGGAGCTTCCGCTCCCGGGGGGTTCCCGGGAACCGCCGGCGGTAGTCCTCGAGGTCGAGGTAGGCGAGGTTCATCCGGATGGTCTTGAAGATCCGCGGGAACCGCTCGCCCGGCTTCTGGACGTGGTGGAGGCCACCGGAGAAGGCGAGGACCATCCCGCCGGAAACTTCCTCGATGATGTCGGCCACCCCGCCCTTCACGGACATGGGCTTCCCGTTCTTATCCAACCCCCCGGGCCTCTTCATCCGGCCTTCGGGGGCGATGATGATGACCGAAGCCTCGTCGATGGACCTGCGGAAGTTCTCCCAGGAGGCGTCCTTCTTCCGGGTGATCGAGGTGATGTTCGGGATCATGAGCTTCCAGAACGTTCCGACCAGGGGCCGGTTGAGTGTGATGTCCGCGCCGGGCACGCTCAGGTGCCCGGCCAGGTGCCAGAGGTAGGAGTAGGGGAAGGCACTCACGAAGAGGGGTTCGTAGAGGGAGGTGTGGTTGAGGAAGACCACCAGGCGGGTTTTCTTCCAGTGGCCCCGGGGCCTCTCGGTCAGCCAGCGGAAGCGGCTCCGGTAAAACACGAGGGAAAGAGTCTTCACCAGACTCAGGATGAGGAACGCCAGGATCCGTCGCATGTAAGTTCCAGAAAACAAATGGGGAGGAGATTCTCCCCTCTGGGAAAGGTTAGCAAGGCCCGACTCCGGACGCCAGAATTTCTTTAATTGTGAAGGGAGATTTGCTAAAATGGCGTCAGGAGAAGCTATGCAGAGACACTGTACCATCGAGCAGAAAGACAGCGGGATCTTCCTGGCCAACGAGAAGAAGACCAAGGTGGTGACCCTCATCACGCTCGTGACCATGTTCCTGGAGATCTCCGTCGGGTACTGGTCCGGCTCCATGGCCCTCCTCGCCGACGGCTGGCACATGGCCTCGCACTCCCTGGCCCTCTTCCTCTCCCTCATCGTCTACTACCTCTACCGGCATCCGAAGTTCCGGTCGGCCTTCACCTTCGGCGGCGGCAAGATCCTCTCCCTGGGCGGGTACACGAGTTCGCTGTTCCTGATCTTCATCGCGTTCTCCATGGTGTACGAATCGGTCCACCATCTGATGAACCCCGAGCGGGAGATCCGCTACGACGAAGCCCTGCTGGTTTCGACCATCGGCCTTGTGGTGAACCTGGTGTGCGCCCTCATCCTCCACAACAAGGAGGAGCACGGCCACGCCCACGCTCACTGCAGTCATCCGAAGAATAAACTCAGCCCGCACGGGCACGGTCATTCGCACTCTCACTCTCACGCTCACGGGCATCACCATCCCGGCGCGGCCCACGACCATAACCACGAGAGCGCCTACGTCCACATCCTCACCGATGCCCTGACTTCGGTGCTGGCCATCGTCGCTCTTCTCCTAGGGAAGTGGCAGGGCTGGGACTGGCTCGATCCGGTGGTCGGGATCGTCGGCGGCCTGGTGGTCTTCAAGTGGTCCCTGGGCCTCATCCGCCAGAGCGGGATGGACCTTCTGGACGCCCACGACGGATCGATCGACCGGGAGAAGCTCGTGAGGAAGCTCGAGACCGACGGGTCGAAGGTCATGGACATCCATCTCTGGAGGCTCGCTCCGGGGAAGATCGGCTGCGAGCTCATCATCAAGAGCAACTCGAACCAGCAGTCCGCGGACTACCGGGACGTCATCCACCGGGACTTCGACATCCAGCACCTGATCATCGAAGTGGTCTAAGCTAGAAGTCGTTTATGAAACGACTTCTACTCGTTGATCCGCATGAAGTGCACGCCCTTCAGCGTCGCGTGCGTCGCGAGCGGCTTCAGGTACTCGATGAAGGGAATCTCGTCCACCTTCTTCGTCGACGGAGTCGCGTGGCGCAGGTAGAGCACCCCGCGCTTCCGGAACAAGAGCCCCTGGTGGGAGATGTTCTGCCGCGTCCCGTACTGAGCGGTGAGGTCCCAGTTGGGGCGCACGAAGTTCACGATCGTCCCGGTGGGAACGCGGTCGAGGATCTCCGGCCCAGCAAGGATCTGGGCGATGGCGACGTAGGGAACTCTGGTGAGCACCGCGGAGAACCGCTCGGCTTCCGCGTGGAGCTGCTCCAAGAGCCGCTGCCGCTCTTCCACCGACGCTCCGGGGACGACGATCTGGGGGAGCTTCACGGCGCGGAAGGCCCCGCGCTGGTCGGTGAGGGCCTCGGCGACCTTGAGGTCCGACGGGTCGACGATCTCTTCGTTGATCTCCCGCAGGTAGCCGTTCTGGATGTTCTCCGGGATCCACTGGAGGTCGGTGAAGTGGTTCCGCGTGAGGTAGTCGACCACCCCGTTCTCGTAGCGGATGGTGTTCATGTGGGTCTCGAAGCCGGAGACGTTCCGGGCGAGGGCGAGGCTCAGCATGGTTTCGACGTAGGTGGTGCAGTCGAAGGCGTCGAAGCGGTAGAGCGGGTCCTGGTCGTAGCGGCCGTCGGGGCCTTCCCCGAGGGGCCCGCTCACGTCGTAGGGCCTTCCCACGAAGCTCGCGGAGATCTTCTCCAGGCGGGCGTGGAGGTCGTGGGTTTTGGTGAACTTCCGGAGGACCGCCTTCGCTTCATCCCTTGAGGACGCCAGCGCGGTGGCCTGGGAGACGAGGAAGATGAGAAGAAGGTTCAACATGCAAGGCACCTAGGGCTTGGTTTGCGGATGGCCCCGTCGCAGGAGCCCGTGGAGCATGCGGTGGATGAGGTCGTCCGTGCTCAGGGGCAGCAGGTTCATCTCGAAGCGCGACCGCTTGATCATAGACTTCAGCCCGGAGATGATCAGCCGGTAGGTGATCACCTTGAGTCTATGTAACGTCCCAAATGTATACTGGCCCACCTTCTCGCTGCCCATTTTCTTACTGAGCAGGTAAAAATAACCCTGCTCCCGGCGCTCGAACTTCTCCTCGAAGCGGATGAGGAGGCGCCAGAGGAACCGGTGCCAGCTGGAGATGGTCATGAAGTCCGAGGCCCAGATGTCCTTGTAACGCCTTGAAAACAAGACCCGGGCCGCGAGGCGGACGTCGCCGTTGAGGCTGCTCTCCTTCCAGGAGCGCTTGGCGGGGTGGACCCCCCAGTTCTCGACCACGTGCCAGTAGTCCTCGAGCGAGTGCCGGCGCAGCTGCTCGAGGCACTCCACTAAGCAGAGGGTGAAGCCCACGCCCTGGAGGCGCACGTACTCCTGCCGTTCCTTGAGCCAGTCCTTGTTCGGGACCTCGATGATGTACTTCACCGAGGCGGGCTTGGTCTCCGTCTGGACCTCGATCCGCAGGTGCGAGCTCTTGATGAGCCGGGAGCCGTCGGTGGCGAGGGTGAGGTTGGTGTTCTCCTCCGGGGAGTTCCGGATGAGTTCGATGTTACAGACGTTCTCGCTCTGGAGGACGCGCAGGGCCTCTTCGATGGCGGCGAGGTCCCGCTCGTCGAGCGTGGGCCCCACCTCCTGCTCCGGGGAGTTCTTCACCAGGTCGAAGGCGATCGGGAGGGCGGCCCGGGCGACCTTGAAGGGGCCGATGGAGAGGATGTGCCGGATGAGCATCTTCCAGCCGAACTGCTTCTGGAAGACCTGCCCGAAGTTGTGCCGGGAGGAGATGGCGGTGGCCGTGAGGTAGACCTGCGAGAGGCCCCGGAGGGCCGCCTGGACCTCGATCCGCAGGTTGATGTTGGCCTCTCCCAGGAGGCGGACGAAGTCGGAGAGGTAGCGGATGAAGGCCCCCTGGTTCCCCGTCAGGATGAACTCCCGGACGAGGTTCTGCGTCCGCTCGTTTTTCAGCTCCGCCGGATTCTCGATGAGGAGCTCGAGGCTTTCGAAGATCCCCTTGTGGTCGCTCAGGATCAGGCGGTAGAGGAAGCCGATGAAGACCTTGATCGTCTCCTCGTCCCAGCCGAAGCAGGGGTTGAGGTCGATGAGCTTCACCTGCAGCCGGTCCGGGTCGTAGAGGATGTTCCCGGCGTGCGGGTCGGCCCAGATGATCCCTTTCTGGAAGAGGAGGTAGAGGTAGGCGTCGCTCACCAGGTCGGCGATGCTCATGCGCTCGAGGTAGCGCGAGTGGACCACCGAGGTGATCTTCTCCCCGCGGATCTTCTCCATCATCAGCACGTCGGGTTCGACGTGGAAGTACTGCGGGATCTGGAGGTCGAAGTTCCCCTTGAGGGCCTCGCGGATGGTGTCGGCGTTCTTCTTCTCGATGCGGAAGTCGAGCTCGCCGATGCTCTGGGTGGCGTAGTTGATGATGGTCCGCTTGAGGGCGGTGATGAGGCCCCAGACCTCTTCCTGCTCGTCGGGACTCAGCTCGCTCTCCGGCAGGCTCACCTCGAGGTGGTTCAGGATGTCGAGGAGGGTCTCCTTCTGCTGCTCGAAGAGGTCCGAGAGGCCGGGCCTCTGGATCTTGATCAGGATGGAGGTCTCCGAGTGGAGCTTGCGCTTGCCGAGCTCGGTGAGCTCGAACTCGTAGATCGCGCCCACCGAGGCGCCGGCGAAGGCGTTCACCGTGTAGTCGGGGATGTGGATGTAGTTCTTGATCCGCTTCCACGCGGGCCTCTCGAGGATCTCCAGCACGTACTTCCAGGACTTCTCCTGGCTCCCGAAGATGCCGCCGAGCTTGTCCTGCTGGTGCCGGAGCTCCCGGGCCATGGACGGCGGGGCGAGCTCGGCTAGGACCTGGGCGAGCTTCACGTACATCCCGCCGAGCTCCTGGAGGACGATGGAGACGATGCGGCCCTGGGAGAGCTCGGTCCGGGGCGTGCAGAGGATGCTGATGAGCGCGGTCATGCAGCGGTCCGCGGGGAGGTGGTTCACCGACTCGTCGATCAGGGGGAGGAGGAGGTTCCGGCCCTTGAGGTTCTCCCGGAGCGTCTCGACGAGGTTCGGCCTCACCCCTTCCCGGTAGAAGCGGTGGAGGATGCGTTCGGTGAGGAGGGTGAGCTTCTGGTGCTCGGTCTCCGGGAGCTCGTAGAGGGCGGTGAAGAGCGGCTCCTTCAGGTAGGGGATGATGCTCAGGGCCTCCGAGGAGAACACCGGGAAGAGGCGGAACATGGGGACGAACCGGCGGCCCACGGTGGTGGCGATGTCCTGGACGATGTCCATCTGGTCCAGGAGGTCGAAGAGGTCCGGGTGGTCGATGACGGTGTCGAAGGCCCGGTCGAAGACCTCGGTGAGGAGGGGGGCGAGCTTCTCCTCGTTGACCATGCTCTGGTTGTACTTGTCGATCCCCAGGACCTGGAGGGCGTCGATGGTCGCGCCCAGGTCCGGGGGGAGGTCGAACTCCGGGTCGAGGGTGTAGTGGACCAGGTCCCGGGTGAGGATGGCCCAGGCCCGCTTCATCTCGGGGTTCCCGACGGGGTCGAAGGACACCTTCGAGATCGCCTTGGCGAAGTACGCCCCGAGGGACGGAGAATACTCTTTGCACTCGAGCGCGATCTCTGCAATCCAGGAATATTCTCTCATCGATGACCTTTTGTTCACCTGATATTTTACTGAAAAAATGGAGATCGACTAGAACTCATTTCAAACCCCTAGGTTCTAGGCGCCTAGGAGTGACGAGTGAGGCGTGCTTGAGCACGCCGCAAGGAGGAACGACGACGGCAACGACGAAGATGGGGGTTTGAGATGAGTTCTACAAGTTTGCTGAAAGAAGGCCAAGGTCCAGTTCGATGTAGCTGCAGACGTGGTTGAAATTGAGGGGCTTGGTGAGGAAGCGCCAGACCCCGAGCTCCTTGACCGCCTTGGCGTACTTGGATTCCTCGTAGCCGCTCACGAGGTAGGTGGGAATGCTGCGGCCCGCTTTCCGGATCAGGCCTAGGATGTCAAGGCCCGACATCTCCGGCATGTTGATGTCGCTCAAGATCAGGTCCGGGTCGTTGGCTTCGAACCAGGCGAGGAACTCCTTGGCGTCGGTGAAGAACTTCAGCTCGATGAGCCCTTTCTTCAGGGGGCTTTCGAGCATGACGGAGTAGATGTACTCCATTTCTGCTTCATCATCGATGATAGCGACCGTCTTACACATGCTCTCTCCTAAGCATTCAAAAAAATCATTGGTGTGAGTTAATTAACGGACTTTAAGCAAGAAAGGTCACCTAAATATTTCTTAAGCATGGCGAAAAAATAAGCATGCGCCGGGCTTATTCTTTTGCGGAGACTTGAGGGAAAATGTCCTTTTCATTTTCCCAAGGAGTTCACATGAAACTTTATTACTCAAGCGGTTCCTGCGCCCTCGCGCCCCACATCGTCCTGAACGAGCTCAACATGGCCTACGAGCTCGAAGCCGTGGACCTCAAGGCGAAGACCACCGTCTCCGGAGACTACACGAAGGTTAACCCGAAGGGTGCCGTGCCAGCGCTCCGGATGGACAACGGCGAGATCCTCACCGAAGGCCCGGCCATCACCCAGTACCTCGCCGACCAGAAGCCCGAGAGCGGCCTCATGCCGAAGTTCGGAACCCTCGAGCGCTACCGCTGCGCGGAGTGGCTCAACTACATCACCTCGGAGGTCCACAAGTCCTTCGGCCAGCTCTTCTCCGCGGGGGCCTTCGTGAAGAACGAGGACGCGCAGAAAGAGTACAAGAACACGGTCCGTGGCGCGATCGAGAAGAAGCTCGGCTTCGTCTCCGAGCGGCTGGGGACCAACGACTACCTCCGGGGCACGCAGTTCACCGTGGCCGACGCCTCCC
>SXUH01000427.1 GCA_005791855.1 Bdellovibrionales bacterium | reverse complement strand
TCTCCTGGAGGGAGCGCACTTCTTCGGCCTGGATCTTCTCCGAAAGCTTCGCCCTGTGGTCCACCGAGGAGCAGGAAACCAGGGTTCCGAAAACAAGCAGCAGTGAAAGTACTCTCATAACCCCTCCCTAAGCGAAGCCACGAAGCTGCGGCCTTTCGGTAAAAATTTCTTCGGAACCACACTGACGTCGATCTTCTTTTCCAGGGCGAGCTCCACGAGGTCGTCGAGGAGATCATCGTCCGCGGCGTTCACTTGCGATCGGTTCACGACCACGTCCCCGGTGAGAGGGTTGATCTCCCCAAACAGCATGCAGTCGAGTGACACGCACAGCTGTTTGATCTCCCGGTTCAGAATCTTCGGAACTAGAAGCTGGATCGGTAGATCTACATCTGAATTACGAACATCTTTCAATACTCTCATAACCGACTCGGTATGTCTCTCGTTGACCATCTGTGCCAGCCTCAATCGTACTATAGAAAATGAATTTTGGGGCACTGCGGATCTAAAAGAATCTGGGGAAAAGATCAAAGGTAGTTTGGCCTTCTTCCAGAAGGATTCTACCTGCAGTTCCGTATAGGTTGACCCTGTCACTCCGAGGAGCTTCGTGGTCGGAAGGATCGAGGCCCGCACCTCTTGCAGAAGGAATTCCAGGAATTCCCGCAGCGACTGGCGATCGAGCCTCGCGGGCCAGTCGGACTTCGGGAGCACCTCCGAAGGGAGGTACCGGTCGACGAGCGTCTCTCCGGAAGCATTGATCCGGAACAGGCTCGCTCCGCTTTCATTAAAGTGCAGGAGGAGAGCGTCGACGTATTCCTGCGAAGCGGTCACGAGGGGCTTCAGGTGGAAACTCTTGGCCACCACCACCCGCGGTTGCATCCGGGAGGGGAGGGGGATGAGGCGGGTCAGACCGGCGTGGTAGTAGAGGGCTAAGGTCGTTGTTCCCTGCTGAAGCCACCGATCCCACTCCGGCGTCTTGATCTGCGGCTTCGGGTGTCCGCCCTTCGCGCAGAGGGTATCCGCGGCCTTCATCAGCGCCGTGAAGACCCGGCCCGCGGAGTAGTCGTTCCACTTGAGCGGGATGAAGAGAGAGATGACTGGCTGGTTCTTGAGCTCGATCCCCCGGAGCTCGTCGAGGTGGTCGTGGTAGATGTTACCCATAGGTACCTCCGATGGTCTGGTTAACTTTCCGCTTCCGCGAGGAGAGCCGGTCGACCTCGCTCGAGAGCAGCTCCTTGAAGCCGTCGACGAGCTCCGCGGTGGCGGTGTAGAAGTTCCCGGAGGACTTCTTCATCCGCAGGTTCTTGAAGGTCTTCCCGGTCACCATGGAACTGACGGTGAAGAGGTCCGGCCCGGACTGGGTCGGGGAGTTCTCCATCTCGAGCGTGAGGGTCACCTGGTGGTCCTTGAGCAGCGCGAACTTCTCGAGCACCGGGCCCATGTGTTCGATGACGATGCTCCGGGCGAGTTCCGAGGGTTCGAGATTTTTGAAGACGATTTTAAGCATGTACTCCTCCAGGGATTACTGTGTTTACGGAAGCGTTGTGCTAATTTTACAGACCTAGCCTGTTTTTAGAAAATGGATAAAGGATATCGCTTGCTTCGCTTAAGCAGATGCACCCTCGGTGCCCTCGGGACTAGAGCGCGAAGCTCTTCATGAGTTCCGCAGCTACGGGGTTCGCGATCTTCCGCTGGGAGGAGATGAGGTAGAGCTCTTCGGTGACGTTCTCCAGTTCGCCGATGAGGACCAGCTCCCCGGCGAAGACCTGCCGGCGGACCGTGTGGGACGCGGCGGGGATCATCGCCATGTTGTTCACTGCCATGAGCTTCTTCAGGGCCGTGTCCTGGGTCTCGGCGACCACGTCGATGGTGAGCTGGTTGAGCCGGAGCCAGTGCTCGAGGTCGTACCGCATCTGACTGTCGTAGGTCGGCAGGACGAAGGGCTGGCCGTCGATGGACTTCGGGAAGTTCTTCCGCAGGCGCTTGTACTCCGGGCTTCCGTAGATCCCGACGGTCTTCTTGGAGATGACCTTGTGGTAGAGGCCCTTGGTCGACTCGAGCTTCGGCAGGAAGTTCGTGATGGCCAGGTCCACCTTGTGGGCCCCGAGGTCCCGCATGAGCTCGTCGAACTTCCCCTCCACCAGGGAGATCGAGCACGGAGAAATCTTCAGGGCCGCCTGGGTCAGCTGGAGCATCACCTGCTTGGGGACGCTGTCGAGGGCGCCGAGCTGGACGTTGATCTTGCTCGGCTTCAGCCGGTCGTGGAGCGCCTCGTACATCTCCCCGCCGAGCTTGAAGATGTTCCGCGCGTACTCCAGGGCGAGCGCTCCGTGCTCCGTGAGGATCAGCTTCTTGTGCTGCCGCTCGAACAGCTGGACCCCGAGGGTGTCCTCGAACTGCTTGAGCTGCGCGCTCAGGGTCGGCTGGCCGAGAAGGAGCTTCTCGGCAGCCTTGGAGATGCTGTTGAGTTCGGCAATGGTCATGAAGTAGTAGAGGTGGTGGTAGTTCAGCCATTGCTTGTTCATCAGCGCTCCAGGAACCCGGATCTCATCGCCCTCTCGTCGAGCTGCCGCCCATACTGGTAGCCCGGAGAGGAGGATTCATCGGAGCGCGTCCCCTGGAAGGAAGCGCAGGATGTGAGAAGAACCGCGAACACGAAAACCGATAGACGGGCCATAAAATCCTCCGAATAGAATTTATGGTCTTGCTCTTCAAGTACGAAGCGGGCCGGGGGGCCGTGTTGACGCTTCGGACACTCGTTGTGAGCGAGCTACTCCCCATGAGAAAATCATACCACTATTCGGGAATGAATAAAGAAGGTAATCGCGATGACTTGCATTGTTTTTGATGATGCAGGAGCCACGCTGGTTCGTCCTGGCTCTCGGCGCGCTTCTGGTGTCCGCGCTGGTTCCACTCGCCCCGCCAGCCGCGGCGTTGCGCGCCTCGCCAGATGTCACGTTCGGCCGCGGACACT
>SXUH01000426.1 GCA_005791855.1 Bdellovibrionales bacterium | reverse complement strand
CTTCGGAGAGAGGACCACGTCGATGAGGCAGTTGTAGCCCGCTTCCACGGCGAAGAATGACATGCGCATGAGGGCTTCCTTCTCCTCTTCGCAGTTCTCCACACGGTAGGGCTCGGCCTTGCGCTTGAGGAAGCGCGTGAGCTGGGTCTGGGCCTTCGAGTAGATGATGATGTCCCGGGCCTTCTCCATGGTCTCGTTGTATTCCTGGAGGGGACGGGCCACCCTCTCGTCGAAGCACGGGCCACAGTAGGACGGGTGGGTGAGGTCCTTCGGCACGACCTTCCGGTAGTCGAAGGTCTCTGTGAGGAACTGGGTGCAGTTCTTACAGGTGCATTCCTGGCAGATGCCGCAGGTGTAGCTCGCCTTCGGTTTCTTACACGTCTTACAGGTGTCGGTGGTGCTCATGGGCCCCACCTTAGCTCCGGCGGCTTCAAAGAACAACAAGGGAAGCGCCGGTGAGTAATCTTTCCTGGTTATGCGGAGTTAGGCACGGAAGGTAGGCTAAGCCATTATTTCCTAACTATTTTTCTAGCCCGTATTCTCAAAGCGTGTGGAAGGTTATAAAGCTAGCCCTAGAAACCTCCCTGTCTGAAAGGAAAGAAAGATGAAAAAGATTGTCTTGTCCCTCGCTCTGCTGGCCCTCGCCTCCAACGGCTTCGCACAGGAACTTTCATCCAAGCTCGCCGTGACCTTCACCGAGACCGATAAGGTCATCCTTTCCAAGACCGAAGTCAGCACGGACCCGGTCACCGGCAAGAGCACGGAGGTGATGACCAAGAAGATCACCCTCAAGTTCAAGCAGCCGCTCACCACCGAGCAGATCGACGTGCTCTCCGAGATCTACCTGAACAACATGCAGGAGATCCAGCTCTCCGCCGGAAGCATCGAGCTCACCGAGAAGTTTAACCCGTAGGCCATGGCCCACACCTTCTCGGTCTGCGCGAAGTGCCGGAGCCTCAATAAGGTCAGCAGGGAAAGGGCCCTCGGCTCCAGCGCCGTCTGCGGGAAGTGCCAGAGCGCTCTGAGCCTGCAAGGACTCGTGACCGAGGTTTCCGCGGACGACCTCCGGCGGGTCCTGAAGGCGAGCGACCTCCCGGTGGTCGTGGACTTCTGGGCCCCCTGGTGCGGTCCCTGCAGGGCCTACGGCCCGGAGTTCGTCACCGCGTCCCGGGACTCAAGTGCTGTCTTCCTCAAGGTCAACACCGAGGTCGAGCAGTCCCTCTCCGCGGAGCTGAACATCGGCGGGATTCCTTGCACCATCCTGTTCAAGGACGGAAAGGAGCTCCGGCGGCAGCCCGGGGCCATGAGCGCCCAGCAGGTGAAGCAATTCGTCTCTGTCTGAATCACAGGAGCAGGAGAGTCCAGTAGTAGAAGGTGTCGGAGCTGAGCGCCCCGCCGAGGCCCGCCCGGCGGACGTTTGGGTTCTCCAGGTTCGCCCGGTGTCCCGGAGAGGTCATCCAGTAGTAGAACATGTTGTGGGCCGTGGTGACTCCGCCGATGATGTTCTCCGCACAGGCAGAGCCGCTTCCGATCTGCGAGGCCGCGTCGTAGCACCGGGCCTCGAACCCGTCGTGGCCGTAGGGCACGGTCTTGTTGGCCATGTTGGTACTGTGGTCGGTGGCGATGGACTGGAGGACGCTGTTACTCACCAGAAGCGGGAGCTTG
Source organism: Bdellovibrionales bacterium (assembly GCA_005791855.1). Classification (GTDB taxonomy): domain Bacteria; phylum Bdellovibrionota; class Bacteriovoracia; order Bacteriovoracales; family Bacteriovoracaceae; genus Peredibacter. The sequence goes on along the minus strand of SXUH01000426.1, from coordinate 1,703 downwards.
AGCGCCGCCCGGTGGTTATTAACCAGGGCCAGGAATTCGGAGACGACGGTTGGAGAAACGGTACCGGTTTCGTTGATCGGACCGGTGATCGGCGTCCCGGGAGTCGTTCCGCCGGTGGAAGTTCCACCAGTGGTCGTTCCACCGTTCGTTCCGCCTGTTGTGCCACCTACCGTTCCACCAGTAGTTCCACCAGTGGTCGTCCCACCCGACGACCCTCCCGCGCTGGAAGACCCGGTGGTCGAGGTACCCTCGATCGGATTGGAGGTCGCGGGCTCGCTGGGTTCAGGGAGCCGCTCGTTTCCCGGAACGCAGCCGATGAGGAAGAGAAGATGGAGGAGGAGTAGTGTTCTCATCAGGTATTATCTTAGGCTCAGGAGAAAACATAAGCTAAGCACTTTCAGGGGCCCGGTGACAGAGTAAATAGATTCATGCAGTTACTCGGACCTCCCCTCGATCTCCTCTCTCGTTCTGTGCCAGGATTCCTTGGCTGACCCTTAGGACCAGGAGAATATTATTTGGCCAGGCTTCAATTCCCGGGGGTGAAACGGGCGTGATATTTTTGAAGGAAGAACAAGGGGAAAGTTATGAAGCCACTCATCTGCCTCCTCATAGCTCTGACGACCTCCGCAGTCGTCGAGGCGGCTCCGTCTCCACTCAAGCACGCCATCGACGTTCCTTGCGAGTACCAAGGTACGCAGGCGATGATCTCCCGGGCCAACCGCACCTATGGGCGAACCTACCAGATCCTGACCTCCGGAGCGATGCTCACTCGCTACGCCGTCCTGGAACGGTTCCCGGTGATCAACGTCTACGCGGGCCTTCTGGCGCTGAAGGACCGGAGCAGCGGAGAGAAGAAGGAAGTCTACTACAACATCCGAGCGGGCTCCGTGGGCCTGCGGGCACCCGAGGCCCAGGAGCCGATCTTCCGTTGCGAGGTAAGAGTTGAAGAAACAACTCAGGAAGCCTACGAGGCGGCCATCTCCCGCCAATAAGGTTTAGCGTAAACCGGTCCCACCTGCTAGACTAAGTGGGATGAACACAGACTTCGACTACATCGTCATCGGCTCCGGCTTCGGCGGAAGCGTCTCCGCGCTCCGGCTCGCGGAGAAGGGGTACAAGGTCGCCGTCCTGGAGATGGGCCGGCGGTTCACTCCGGCCAACATGCCCAAGAGCACCTGGTCCCTCCGGAGCTGGTTGTGGATGCCGGCGCTCGGGCTGCGCGGGTTCTTCGGGATGTCCTTCTTCAAGCACCTGGTGGTTCTCCACGGCAATGCCGTCGGCGGCGGTTCGGTGACCTACGCCAACACCCTCCTCGTTCCACCGGAGAAGATCTGGGACCAGGGAAGCTGGGCCGGGCTCAACGACTGGCACCGGGTGATGCCCGGGCACTACCAGGAAGCCAAGCGCATGCTCGGAGTGACCACCAATAAGATACTAGGCCCGGCGGACCTTCGCCTCCGGGAGATGGCCAGGGTGGCGGGAGTGGAAGACACCTTCTATCCCACGGAGGTGGGAGTCTTCTTCGGCCCTCCGGGGGAGAAGCCCGGGACGACCTACCCGGACCCGTACTTCGGCGGAGAAGGCCCGGAGCGGACCAGCTGCCACGGTTGCGGAGCATGCATGATCGGCTGCCAGAACGGGGAGAAGAACTCTATGGATAAGAACTACCTCTACTACTCCGAGAAGAAAGGTGCTCGCGTCTT
>SXUH01000425.1 GCA_005791855.1 Bdellovibrionales bacterium | reverse complement strand
TCATCGCCATCCCGTGGCAGCAGACCGCCGACGGCGCCGGGAAGGTCCTCGCCTACCTCCCCCAGGACCGGGTCCAGAACGTCCACGCCACCGTCACGGGCCGGATCAAGAAGTGGTTCGTGAAGGAAGGCTCCTACGTGAAGCTGGGAGATCCGATCATGGAGATCATCGACATCGACCCGAACTACATGTCCCGGCTCGAGGTCGAGAGCAGCGCCGTGAAGAGCCAGTACGACGCCGCGGTGGCGGTGGCGAACACGGCGAAGTTCGACTACGACCGGCAGAAGGACCTCTACGCCAAGGGCATCAGCTCGCGGAAGGACATGGAGCAGGCGACCATCGCCTACAAGAACGCCCAGTCCGCCGAAGCCCAGGCCCTCTCGGCGTACACGCAGGTCCAGTCCAAGGTCACGCGGCAGCAGAGCCAGCTGGTGAACGCCCCGGCCGACGGAACCATCGTCCGGCTGCTGGTCGGAACCAGCTCCATCGTGGTGAACCAGGGTCAGGTGGTGGCGATCTTCGTCCCGAAGAGCGACAAGCTCTCGGCGCAGATCTTCGTCAAAGGGAACGACCTCCCCCTCGTCTACGAGGGCCGGAAGGTCCGGCTCCAGTTCGAAGGCTGGCCCGCGATCCAGTTCTCCGGCTGGCCCTCGGTGGCGGTCGGGACCTTCGGCGGCGTGGTGAGCTTCGTCGACCAGACGGCGAACACCGAAGGCCTCTTCCGGGTCATCGTGGTTCCGGAGAAGGATGAGAAGTGGCCCGCCTCGCGGTTCATCCGGCAGGGGACCCGCGTGAACGGCTGGATCCTCCTGAACAAGGTGGCCCTCGGCTACGAGCTCTGGCGACAGTTCAACGGCTTCCCGCCGTCGCTCGACTCCGCCCCCGGCGCCCTCGAAGCTTCAACCAACGACATCCCGGAGTAGCCATGAAGTACGCTGTCCTCTTCTTACTCGCTACGCCGGTCTACGCGGGCCTCTCGCCCGCGAAGGTGCGGGAAAGTTCTCTCCGGCACCACCCGTCCGTCCTCGCGGCGATGGATAAGCTCCGGGCCGGCGAGCAGGGCGTGGTCGGAGCCCGCGGTGCCTTCGACGCGAGGGTCGTGTCCGATTACCGAAGGCAGACCAAGCACGACTGGAACACGACGATCTCGCGGACGCAGCTCGAGAAGCCTCTGCGGTTCGCCAACTCGAAGGTCTACGCGGGATCCGAGCAGATCGGAAACGCCGCCGGGGCCCTCTCCCCGCTCTACAACACGGGGAACCCAACCGGGCAGTACGGAAACTACTCCCTGGTCGGCCTCCGCGCCTCTCTCTGGAGGAACCTCCTCATCGACCCGGACCGGGCGGCCCTCCGGAACGCGAAGTACGACGCGAAGATCGCCCGGGCCGAGAAGGACCTGACCGTCCTCGACGTCGGCCGCGCCGGGGAGCTCGCCTACTGGGAATGGGTCACGGCCCAGAAAGTGAAGTCCGCCTACGAAGAGCTCGTGAAGAACGGCAAGCTTCGAAACGACTACCTCCTCACCCGGAGCAAGAAGGGTGACATCGCGACCATCGTCGTGACGGAGAACGAGCAGTACGTCGCGAGCCGGAAGGGTTCCCTCCAGGCGGCGGCGGAGCGGTTGCTGCGGGCGGAGTACGCGCTCTCCCTCTTCTACCGAGACGAGACCGGGGCTCCGATCCTCCCGAGCGCGGAGGAAGCCTACGAAGACTACCCCGCCGACCTCGCGGCCCTCCTCGGGAACATCGACCTCAAGTCCGACGTCGACGAGCTGATGAAGCGGCGGCCTGACCTGCAGGCGCTCGCCCTCAATGTGGGAAAGACCGACGTTGATCTGGACCTCGCCCGGCAGGCGCTGAAGCCCCAGGTCGACGTGTCCACCGAGTACTACCAGCGGACGGTGGAGCATCCGAACATGCCCCGGGACTACCTCATGGTCATGGCCCAGGTGAGCATCCCCATCGAATGGAACCTCGGGAAGGGGAACATCGCGGCCGCGGGCGCCCGGCGGATGGTCGCGCGCAGAGAACTGAGCTATGGCCAGCAGGCCTACAAGGTCGAGGTCCTGGCCCTCCGGCGGGCCCTCCAGCTGCAGCTCGAGCAGGTCCGGCAATCCGAGATCGAATTCTCGAAGTCCAAGGAGCTCGTCGCTTCGGAAACCTATAAGCTCAAGACCGGCGGCGGGAACCTCTTCCTCGTGAACATCCGCGAGCAGGCCCAGGCCAGTGCGGAAGCGTCCTTCCACGAGGCCCGCCTCTCCTTCATGAACACGCTACTCCAGTACCAGGCCCTGGTGAGCACCGGGGAAAAATAGGTAAAAAAAAAAAGGCTCCCGGAGGAGCCTTCTTGCTTACTTGATTTGGTACGAGATCCAGGCCCCGATGTAAGCGGACTTCATCGACAGCGGAACGTCGTTCACGAAGTACTCCACGTACGGGTAGACGTTGAGCTTCTTGGTGACGTCCTTGTTGATCCCGACCTGGAGGCCCTGCCAGACGTCTTTGAACACCGGGTCCTTCCCGTTGATCGACTTGTGGCGCTTGTTGTTCTCGAGCATGTTGTTGTAGTAGACCTGGAACCGGGTGGTTTCGTCGATGCCGATGGTGAAGTTCGGAGACGTGGAGATTCTGAACCGAGAGAGGTTGTACCGGTCTTCGTAGATCCACTGTCGGAGCTGGCCGAAGAGGCTCACCTGGAAGGTCTTGGTGAAGTCGTAGGTCAGGTTGTAGGCGAGCTCGTTCTGGTGAGTGAGCTTGCCGAACCCGGCGTTCGGATTATTCCTAGAAAGCCGGCTGGTCGGGAGTCGGATCGCCGGACGGATCCACAGGTTGAGCTTCTTCGCTTCGTCCGAGACCACCACGCCCTGGAAGCCGACGAGGAAGTCCTCGAGGGCGATGAGGGAGCGGTCTTCCGGCTTCTTCATGTCGACCGGATGGGCGAGCGGAGTCATGAATCGTGGGTTGAAGACGAAGTTCATCTTCGCGCCGAAGTTATAGTTGAAGCTGAGCTGGTGCCAGATGTTGGTAGGCCAGGTGTCTCGGTTCTTCCCTTCTCCGCTTCCGGCCATGCCGAACTCCGGAGAGATCCCGGCGTTTTCCCAGTGACCGTTTTCGATGTCCTCGAGGTGCGGAGAGGTCACGACTCCGAAATACCCGATCTTCAACCGGTCGGAGAATTTCTGGAAGTCGCTTCTCGTCTCAACGACTTCGGTGTTGGAAACTTTTTTGGTTTGGGGAGCGGACCACGCGAATGACGAGATGACTGATAGACTCAACAACAGTGTAAAAGATCTTTTCATAATGGTGACGCCTTCCTTACAATTGATTTAAATTTTTCAATACCTTTTATTCTAAGCAATTTTGTCTAGAATACAAAGTACTATTCAGTAGTTCTCATGTACTTTATAAAAAGACAACATCTTTTTCGTGGTGCAATAATGACACCGAAGGAAGTTTTATGACATCTCAGAAACGACAAATTCTTACATCTTTCTTCGAGAATTTAGAAAAGATGGAATCGGAAGACATGATGGCGATGGTCGAAACGCACCTGCAGGACGACGACGTTGAAATTTTTGTACAGCACATCGAAGATTTCTACGGAATTAAAGATGACGAGGAGCTCGGGATGCTCGCGCAGCTCATGGTCACGGGCTACCTCGCGGCGAAGTACGAAGATAAATCAAGAAGCCACGAACACTAGCTGTTGAGATTGTACTGGATCTGGATCCAGAACCGCCGCATGGCCGCGAGCTCCTCGAGGTAGAACCACACGGACTCGAGCTGCGTGAGATCCTTCGACTGCCGCGAGAGGATCTTGAAGAGCTGCCGGAGGGTATCGTTGATCACTCCGTACTCGAAGAGGTCGCAGAGCTCTTCCTGGAGGAACTGCTCGCACTCGCTGAACTGGACCCGGTTGACTTCGTTCTGGATGTTCATCGCAAGGCCCGAGGCCGTGGCGAGAGACTCGAGGAGTTGGAAGTTCTTCACGGCCAGCTCCTTGTCCCCGAGGGGCCCGAGCTTCACCGTATCGTCACCGAGGCCCACCGAGAGCGTGAAGGAGATGTGGAACCCCTTCCCGGTCTTCTTCAGCCACCAGCTGAAGCCCGGGTCCGAGAGGTTGCACATGCGCTCTTCGTGGATCGGGAACCGGCGGTTGTTGAGCTGGTCGTGGATGATCTCCGCGTGGAGCGGGTTCTCCAGCAGGAAGAACCGCAGGCTCTGCGGGTCGAACCCCTCCCCCGCCTCGAGGAGCCGCAGGTTCGGGAAGTCCTGCGGGTTCTTCGTGATCGCGGCGAAGTCCTCGCGGATGTTCCGGCTCACGACGGTGCGGATGACGAACACGGAGGTGGTCTTCTGGATGTGGTAGAGGATCCCGGCGGTGGTCGGGAGCTCGCCGTGGGCTTCCTTCTCCCGGAAGACGAGGGGGAGCTCCGGGGTCTCCGGCTGGCCGTAGTTCTCGTCGAAGTGCTTGAAGGTTTCCTGTACTAAGAATTCGATTTCATCCATGACAATCCTCTCATACGAAGTGCATCAGAATCTGGATCAGAATGATCACTATCATCGTGGTAGGATCAAGCGGCAGATTTCGCGGCAGTAGGTTCCGGATGGGCCTCTGGGGGATCTCGGCAACCTCGTGAAGTGACTGTGCCCACTTCTGCGACCGCAGGTCGGGGAAATAGCTGATGATGATATCAATTATCAGAATGTAGATAAGGATCTGAAGAATCGCATCGATCATAAGTTTTTATTCTAGGTCATTCTCGAGAAATTGGAAGGAAAAAGCAGGATTTTTGACGCTTCTCCCGACCCGCCTACTCGAATTTGTAGTTCGCGACCGTGGCGGCGACACAGAAGAGGACGAGGGTAGCGCCGTAGGCGAGCCGGCCGTACTTCGGGAACCTCCGCGCGACGACGGCGCCGCCGATCCCGACGGCGAACCAGATCCCCATCTTGAGCTTGATCCAGAGGGGCCAGCCGCCGGTGTGGCCGATCCCCATCCGGGCCATGAGGCCCATCCCGCCGACCAGGGTCAGGAGGGTGGCGATGCCGGTGACGACCTTGATCGCCCTGGTACCCGCGCCAAAGAAGCTGATGGACAGCCCGGAGACGAGGATCACGATGGCGGTGAGGTGGATGATTTTGTAGTTCTCGTAGGTGATCATGGAGCCTCCGTTATAAACTCTTCAGGACTTCTTTGAGGAGCGACCAGAACGTCTCCACCGTCGGGATGTGGACCCGCTCGTCCGGGGAGTGCGCTCCCATGATGGTAGGGCCGAAGGAGACGGCGTCGATCGGACCGATCTTGTCCCGCAGGATCCCGCACTCGAGGCCCGCGTGGATCGCGGTGACCTTCGCCTTCTTCTTGAAGAGCGCCTCGTACTTCTCCGAGACCAGGCCCAGGAGCTTGTTGTCCCGGATCGGCTTCCAGCTCGGGTACTCGCCGTTCTTGGTGACCTCGACGCCGAAGCCTTCGGCGAGCGCGGTCACCTGGTTCTCGAGGGAGACGCACTCGTTCCGGTCGAAGAAGCGCAGCGAGCTCTGGAGGTAGAACTGGCTCCGGACCAAGAGGGAGATGGCCAGGTTGTTACTCATGGAAACGAGTTCCTTGTTGCTCGCCAGATCGTAGGAGTGGGCGCCGTGGGGGAAGGCCGTGAGGAAGGCGAGGAGGAGTCGGAGGTCGGTCCCGCTGACCACCTCCGTCGCCCCGGCCTCTGCTTCTTCGACGCGAGCGAAGAACTTCCTGTCGTTGGCCGGCAGGTAGGACTGCCAGCGCGCCGTGACCTTCTCGGCCGCGGCCCGGGCTAGGCTCGGGTCCTTGAGCTTGATGACGGCGAAGGCGTCCCGCGGGATGATGTTATGGGCCTTCCCTCCCCTCCACTCGGCGAGCTCGAAGCTCCCCTCCGGGAGGGCCTTGACCCAGTCGATGAGAAACTTGATGGCGTTCCCGCGCTGCTCGTGGATGTCGACCCCGGAGTGGCCCCCGAGGAACCCGCCCGCCACGAGCTTCACCGCCGCGCCGTCGATCAGAGACGGGACCAGCTGGACGGTTTTCTTGAACTCGTAGTCGATCCCGCCCGCGCAGCCGATGTAGAGGCTCCCCCACTCTTCGGTGTCGAGGTTGATCATCTTCTTCCCCCGGAGGTGCTCGGCGTCCACGCCCCAGGCGCCCTTGAGGCCCGTCTCTTCGTCGATGGTGAAGAGGAGTTCCAGCGGCGGGTGCGCGATGGACCGGTCTTCCATCAGCGCGAGCGCGGCGGCGCAGCCGATGCCGTTATCCGCCCCGAGGGTCGTCCGGTCGGCCTTGATCCACTCTCCGTCTCGGAAGGTCACGATGGGATCCTGGTTGAAGTTGATCTTCCGGTCCGGGGTCGCGTCCGTCACCATGTCCATGTGGTTCTGGATGATCACGGTTTCGTGATCCTCGTACCCCGCGCTCGCCGGAACGTAGACGATGACGTTCCCGACGCCATCGACGTGGGTCTTGAACTTCAATCTTTCGGCTTCTTTTAAGATAAATTCCCGGAACTTTTCTTCGTGCCTAGAGGGCCTGGGGATCTGGTTGATGGCATGGAAATATCCCCAGATCTCTTTAGGCTGGGCCGGAAAGTGTGTAGGAATTTGCATAGTTACCTCAAGGTTAAAGTCCCGAATTCAGAGGTTTTACCCCGCCGGGAGGGAGTTGTCAGTAGAGTCAGTTGACAAGATGCTTCAACTTTTTTAAGAAGGTTTCAAATTTACTACCAAAGAGGTTTTCGATGAAGCTCAAGACTCTTCTTGTCCTTAGTTTCTTAGCGGCATTCAGCTCCCAGGCCTTCGCCCAGTTTTTCCCGGCCCAGGCGAACGTCGCCGTGAACTCCTACCAGGTAACCGCCACCATCTACAACCCGTACTACGAGCCCATCATCTGCAACGGCCAGGTCTTCGGCCAGACCTACTACGGCCAGGTCCTGACGGCGAGCCTGATCGAGCAGTACATGCCGGCCGGGGCGAACCGCTTCGCCTACGTCTACACCAATGCCTACGCTCCCTTCAGCACCGGCTGGGCGAACATTAACTGTCGATTCGCGAGATACTGGTAGGCTAGTTCAGTCCCTTATCTAGGACCACGTCCTCCGGACTTCCCTTGTAGAAATACACGAAGTGGTACCCGAGATCGGCCAGGTCGTTCGCCGCGGCTTCCGGCGAATTGTCCCCCGGCTTCAGGCTGTAGACGATGACGTTCTGGTTCTTGTTCGGAAACTGGGTCGAGAAGGCAGTCTTGAAGTCCGAGCCGTACTTGAGGTTCACGACGTTCTCGTACTTCACCGGGGTACTGTCCGCGGGAAGGAGGTCGACCAGAACGAAGTTCAGTCGCTCTTCTAACCTTTGCTTAAACGCTTCCCTAGGGATCTCATACTTCATTTCGTACCTCGGTGTGCCAGTGGCGTTGACAGTTTTTGACCCTTCCAACATACTTCGAACGAACCAAAATGTTGATAAAAATCCTTATCCCAGGTCGCGTCAATGGACTTAAACGTAAACTTCCTTCCGGTAGCCTCGCACCTGAACTGGGACGAGTACTTCATGCTCCAGGCGATGATGGCGTCGTTCAAGAGCAAGGACCCGAACACCAAAGTGGGCTGCGTCTTCGTCGACGATAACAACCACCAGCTGTCCATGGGGTACAATGGCCAGATCGCCGGCATCGACGAGGCCAAGCTCCCCTGGGGGAACGTGCGGTCCGTGCCCATCGACCTGCAGAAGTACGCCTACGTGGTCCACTCGGAAGCCAACGCCATCCTCCACGCGAAGGCGAGCCTCCACGACTCCCGCTGCTACGTCACCCTCTTCCCCTGCCACGAATGCGCCAAGATGATCGCCACGGTGAAGGTCCGGGAGGTGATCTACCTCTCGGACAAGTACGCCGAGAGTGTGGAGAGCCAGGTCGCCAAGAAGATCTTCGAGCTCTCCAAGATCTCCTACCGCCAGCTCACCCTGAAGCCGGCGCTGATCTCCGACCTCGGCAGCTACCTCGGGGGCATGCTCCCTCAGTAGAACTCGAAGATGTCGTCGCCGAGCTTGTGGGGCCCGGCCATCTTCAGGAGCTTCGCCAGCTGCGAGAGGGACTCGTGGTTGAAGAACTGCACGTGGGTCATGTCCCGTTTGTAGAACCACTGGTCGAAGACCGCCGGGTCCGCCGGGTAGGGCTTGGTCTTGATGAAGAACTTCCCGGAGCCCTTCAGGACCTTCGAGAGCCGGAGCATGACCCCCCGGGGGTCGCTCAGGTGCTCGATGACCTCCGAGAGGACGATGAAGTCGTACTTCCGATTCCAGACCGATTCGTTCGGGTGGAAGTAGAGTTCGTAGGAATCCACCTCGACGTCATGGGCGGAGAAGAGCTTCTCCAGGAGCGTGGTCTTGCCGCAGCCGAAGTCCAGACCCCGGAGGGGCTTCGAGAAGAGGAACTTCGGCTTCGGGAGCCGGGGCCTGATGCCGTCGACGATCCGGGTGAGGTAGGCGACGTAGTCCGGTTCGCCGTCGTCATTCTGGTGGGCCTCGTAGCGGTCCGCCTCCTCCCGGAAGGGCAGAATGGAGTCCCGCGGAACGTACACCAGAGTGCAGTTCCCGCACAAAAGGTACTGCCGGAACTTGTCCTCGCTGTACCTCGTCGCCGAGAGGGACTCGCAGAGCGGGCAGCTCATTCGCCCCGCTTCCCATCGGGGGCCTTGATCCAGGCCGTGACCGAGAGCTTGATCGCCTGGTCCACCGGGATGTCGACCTTCTTCACCTTGTGCTTCTCCACCAGGACGGTGATCCCGCCCAGCATGTAGCTCAGGGGGATGTAGACGGTGATCAGGTTCGACTCCGGGAGCTCGTCCAGCTCCTCCCGGGTCACGAGCCCCAGGGTGGAAACCCCCAGGCCCTCGAGGGGCACGAGCACCACCCGCTGCGGGTTCTTCTCACCGGTCTTGTTCGGGAGGAGGGCCATGAGGTCCTTGAGCGGATTGTAGATGACCTTGATCAGGGGAACCTTCTCCAGGACGCCGGAGACCCACAGGATCACCCGGCCGGTGATGAAGTTACTCACCAGGAGGCCCACGAGGAAGATGAAGATGAGGGTGAGGAGGATCCCGAGGCCCGGGATGTAGAGGTCCGTCCCCAGGAGGAGCAGGAGGCTCGACCCGAAGAGGGACTCGATGCTGACGCTCGCCCAGACCAGGAGGTAGAACGTCAGGGTGATCGGGAGGACCACGATGAGGCCCTTGAAGAAGATCTGATTGAGGTGTTTCATGGGAGCAATATTTTCCTGTCTAGTTTCCAAACCTGTGAGAGAATAAAGTGCCTACACACAAGATAGCACAGGCCCCCCAGATGAGCAAAACTCCCGACGTGACGCTGAAGCAACACACCCGCGCGTCTTTCAGAGACGCGGCCTACACCAACCTGAACATCGGGATGGTGGAGAGCTACTTCTGCGCCTTCATGCTGGCCCTGGGGATCTCCGAGGTCATCTCGGGCCTGGGCACCGTCATCCCGCAGTTCCTCGGGGTGATCTTCCAGCTCTTCTCCATCCGGGCCTTCTTCACCCGCTACACCCTGAAGGGCCGCATCCTGCTGTTCCTGACCGTCCAAACTTTGACGATGGTGCCGCTGATCCTCATCGGCTGGTTCGAGGTCAACTCCGCCGTCCTCGTCATCAGCTGCCTCGGCCTGTACTGGGCGAGCCTCCTGTCCCTCAATCCGCCCTGGAACAAGCTCATCGGCCACACCGTCCCGCCGAAGTTCCGGATCCGGTTCTTCTCCATCCGCAGTCAGTTCGGCCAGGCTTCGGTGTTCGTCGGACTTTTGACAAGTGGCCTCCTCCTCCACTGGGCTAAAGGTTTTGGTAAGGAACTTTCCGTATACGTAGGGATTCTTGTCGTCGGCCTCGTGTTAAAGTGCCTCTCGCTGTACGAGGTGAAACGGAACCACATCGACTACCCCCTGTCTCCGGGGTCAGAGAACCGGATCCGGCTGCGGGACTTCGTCCGACGGCTCCGGGGGACAGACCAGGGGAAGCTCGTGACCTTCATGTTCCTCTTCTACACCTCCGTGCACTTCGCCGCCCCGTTCTTCAACCCGTTCATGCTCGGGACCCTGAAGTTCAACTACCTCGAGTACATGGTCATCGTCGCGACCTCGTACTTCGGCCGGATCCTGATGTTCAAGCTGCTCCAGCGGACCGCGAAGCCGCGCCACGTGGACCGGATCCTCATCCTCGCGTCCATCGGAATCGCGACCTCGCCGCTCCTGTGGACCTTTTCCCAGAAGTTCTGGTGGCTCATGGGGGTGGAGATCCTTTCCGGATGTTATTGGGCGGGTTTTGAGCTGGCCACCATCCTCCTCTACTACCAGAAGATCGATCACGTCGAGCGGACGAGCGTCATCACCTACATCACCTTCTTCAACACCACCGGCATGGTGGCGGGGTCGCTCCTCGGCGCCGGGTTCATGAAGCTCGTCCCGGGACACTGGAGCGCCTACATCACCCTCTTCGCGGCCTCGACCCTCTGCCGGACCATCGTCATCGTCTTCGCCCCCCACATCCCGTTCCGCGGGCAGATCCCGCGGATCATCAGCTTCAACCGGGTGTTCAGCGTGCGGCCTCCGTTCGGGGCGTTCTCGAGGCCTTTCATTGGGAAGATTCGGAAAAAGAAGAAGGAAGACTAGAGGGGAAACTGGATTTCGGGCAAAAAAAAAGCCCTCTTGCGAGGGCTTCTTTTTAGCTCGAAGAGATTACTTCTTCGCAGCTGCTTTCTTAGTAGCTTTCTTAGCTGCTTTCTTTGTAGCTTTCTTAGAACCAGCTTTCTTTGCTGCTTTCTTAGTAGCTGTTTTCTTCGTTGCTTTCTTCGCTGCTTTCTTAGCCATAATTTCCTCCCAGGAAATAGGTTAACATTATTTGACCTTTCTTATTTTTAGCTTAATCAGCTTTTTGAATTAACGCAAATAAAAAATACATATTTTAATCAATCTCTGTATTTTTTTTTTCAAATGGAGTGTTTTGAGGATTTTTTGGGGCCTCACGCACTTCAATTGGTGTCGATTCAATCGTCGTGCATGAGGATCGGCAGGATCTAGAAAAAAATTTAGGAGAAAGTGAAATCCAGTTCGTCGTCCTTCACGTCGACGACGACCTTCCCGCCGCCCTCGAGCTTACCGAAGAGGATCTCGTGGGCCAGCGGCTTCTTGATCTTCTCGTCGATGAGCCGGGCGATGGGCCGGGCGCCGAGCTTGGCATCGTAGCCGTTCTTCGAAAGCCAACCTTTCGCGGCACCCGTGACCTCGAGCTCGATCTTCTTCTCCACGAGCTGGTTCTCGAGCTCCATGAGGAACTTCGAAACCACCATCTCGATGTTCCGGTTGTCCAGCTTGTTGAAGCCGATGATGGCGTCGAGCCGGTTCCGGAACTCGGGGGTGAAGTAGTTCTTGATCGCCTGGTCGCGCTTGATGGAATTATTTTCCCCTGCCCGCATGGACGCGGAAAGTCCAATCGACCCGGCCTCCATCTCCTTAGCACCCGCATTCGACGTCATGATGAGGATGACGTT
>SXUH01000424.1 GCA_005791855.1 Bdellovibrionales bacterium | reverse complement strand
TCGATGGCCTCGACGGCGCCACCGAACACCTGCGGCGCTGGGGGAAGCACGTGATCAACGATCTCCTCTGCCGGGACCTCCCGAGCCTCTACCCGGACGACGTGACCAACGACGTCCGGCCCGCGTCCACCATCGCCTACCGGAAAGGGGTCTCGTGCATGCAGTGCCACTCCTCCATGGACCCGCTCGCAGACACCATTAGGAACATCCGCGCCAACACCGACATGGTGAAGAACGTGCGCTTCCTGGCCAAGGTCGTACCGGAAACCCTCGCTCCGAAGCTCGCGTACCCCTACGCCCCGCTGGACGCCCCGGACTACAAGTACAGTGTGAGGCCCGCGGTCGGGAAGCTCCGCTACCGATCCTATGACGGCGCCTACGTCGAATCCGCAGAGCTCGACGGGCTCCCGGACCTCGGAGACGAGCTGGCCTCGCAGAAGGACTTCTACGTCTGCGCCGCCAAGAAGTACTACCGGTTCCTCACCGGGATCTCCGCCAACCTCGCCGACCTCTCCGCTCCGGGATCGACCCTGGTGCTGACTCCCGGAGAGGCCGCCCACCGGCAGAAGGTCATCGAGCTCGGGCTCTCCCTGCAGCAGGATCCGAACCAGAGCGTGAAGACGATGTTCCGGAAGATCATCGAGTCACCGACCTTCGTCTACCCGGGGAGGATGTAGCATGAGCGACCTACGGAGACGGGAATTCCTCAAGACGCTCCTCGCGGGAACCACGGGTCTTGCCTGCTCGAGCCCGCTGCAGGTCTTCCTCACCAACATGCTCCTCAATTTCAAAACCCAGGCCCTGGCCCAGACGCCGGGCTTCGAGCACCTCCTGAACGACTACAAGATGATCAACTTCTCCATGGCGGGCGGGGCCGCCCGCTACTACTGGGACAATCCGATGAAGCCCAACGGGAACACGGATCCGTTCATCCCGAGCCAGCAGGTGATCACGGAGCTCCGGAGAGTCAACGGCGTGATCACCGGATCCTACGAGAACATCCAGTACGGCGGCTACTACCTGCCGTCGATCTGGAAGTGCATGGTTCCGACCGTCGGGGGATCGACGCCGATGACCACCCTGGCGGATAACATGATCATGATACGCGGGATCAACATTGGCCTCGATTCCCACGACCTGAGTGCGAAGCTCCACGTCTACCCGGTCCCGGGCTCGTCCCTCCTGGGGCTTGTGGCGGAGAACGCGAAGACCCCGCTCCCGGCGATCGGAAGCGGGGGAGGGGCGTTCTTCGGCTCGAAGAAAGGGATCACCTACAACGAACTCGCGGGCTCCAACCCCTTCGGCGACGCCCTCAACCCGTTCCTCTCCGAAGGCATCAACATCCGTTCCATCTCCAGCGCCACCATCGAGGCGGAGATCGACAAGGCGATCGCGGCCATGGGCGCGGATCGCTCATTGATCCACCCGTCCCCGCTGTCGACGACCCAGGACCGGCTCAACGCCAAGAAGCTCCTGAAGAGCCAGTTCACGGGCCTCCAGGCGGCGTTCTCGAGCTTGCTGCAGAAGTACGAGGGCCTCATCTCCCGGGCCTTCAGCGACGAGTTCAAGGAGCTGGGGATCGACACCTTCGACTTCGTCATCCCCGGGGACGCGGGCTCGAAGCTCATGAGCCTCACCATCGGCGACCAGTACACCGGGCCCGACATCAAGACCATCACCGACTCCCAGACGAGCATCTCCAACCTCGCCAACGGGATGGCCATCGCGGAGTACATGATCACCAAGGGCTTCTCCTCCACCGTCAGCGTGAGCACCGGCGGTTGGTCGAACTGCCTGATGAACGGCGGCCGCGGCCCGGAGAGTTCGGACCCGCACGAAACCGGTTCCTGGGTGTCCCTCGTCCTCAACGCCGGCTTCTACCGGGCGTACTCGGCGTGTCTGTTGGAGCTCATCCGGCAGCTCAAGAGCGTCTACGTGGGCCCGGGGATCAGCATGTTCGATCGCACGGCCATCACCCTCACCGGGGACTTCAACCGGAGCGCGCGCTACGACGGAAGCGGCTCCGACCACGGCTGGGACGGAACGAACTACACCATCATCTCCGGCATGGTCCCGCGGCTCACGGTCTTCGGGAACGTCACCTCGTACAAGGCCGAGCCCACCTGGACCCCGCGGTCTTACGGGACCTGGGGCCTCGGCGCTCCGGTGGCGGGCCTCGGCGGAAAGATCGCCACCATCGGGAACGCCGCCTCGACCCTCGCCACCGTGCTGAACTTCGAGTCTCCGACTCCGAACGATAAGTCCCTCGTCTACAAGAACTCGGAAGGAAAGGTTGTGCCGGTCCCGGGAATGGGCCGGCCTCAAAACATTGCTTAGGATTTGAGTATGGGAAAGTTGAACGTCGCGGCCCTGGCCCTCCTGCTCCTCACGGTCGTGGGCTGCCTGCCCAAGCAGAGCGAGCTCGTCTTCGAGGAAAATCCGATCGGCGTCAGCCGGACTCCGAGCAGCGGGAACGACGAAGCCTTCGCCGCTTTCCAGAAGACGCTCTACCCGGTCTCGCGCACCAACTGCCTGGCCTGCCACAACCTTCCGGACAACAGTGGCCTCCCGGCACACGCCTCGGACGATCCGCGCGTCGCCTTCGATTCGGTCTACCAGATCCTCGCGGACCTGAACACGCCGGCCAACTCGGACCTGGTCCTGAAGCTCCGAGTCTCCAAGCATAACTGCGGCTCGGCCGCAAACTGCGAGCTCCTGGCCCAGAAGTTCGAAGACTCCATTAAAGAGTGGAAGCGGCTCCTGAACGGCGGTACTCCGGTCGAGCCGGAGCCGACCGGCGTGGTCGGACTCATCCACCCCTTCCTCGCTCCGGCGAAGTGCCTCACCGCCATGGAGAGCCCCGCCGTCGCCGGGACCCTGGTGAAGGCCACCGACTGCGTCTCCGGAGCACAGACTCAGCAGTTCAAGTACACCGGTACCACCACCACCGCCGGGGTCTTGAAGATCATGAACCTCTGCCTTGACTTCGGCGCCACCGGGGTGAACGGGACCGCCGCGAAGCTCGCCGCGTGTACCAGTAGCGACGGGCAGAAGTTCACCAAGAACGCCGCCGGGGAGATCCGGATCTCGAACGGACTCTGCCTCGACGTCTCGGGCAGCGACACGGCCGCGGGGCTGGTCATCTCCTGGGACTGCCACGGGGGAAATAACCAGAAGTGGACCGGCCCGGACCAGATCATCCCACCTCCGCCCGTCCTTCCACCGGTGGTGAACATCACCGCACCCGCGAGTGCGGCGACCGTCTCCGGTGCGGTCACCGTCTCCGCCAGCACCTCGTCCGCGGTCGGCATCTTAAGAGTGGACTTCTTCCACGGGATGACCCAGATCGGAAGCTCGGACACCGCCGCTCCGTACTCCGTGGTCTGGGATACGTCCTCGCTCCCGAACGGAAGCTACGAGCTCACGGCGAAGGCCTACGACACGAGTTCAAACGCCGGGGTCTCCGGCGTCGTCACCGTCACCGTCTACAACGCCGACACCGTCGCTCCGGACGTCACCCTCACGGGCCCAGCCTCCGGCGCCATGGTCTCCGGGAACAACGTCATCGTCTCCGCCACCGCCACCGACAACGTCGGCGTCGCCCGGGTGGACTTCTTCCAGG
>SXUH01000423.1 GCA_005791855.1 Bdellovibrionales bacterium | reverse complement strand
CCACCTCCCGCTACGTCGACCAGTCCCAGGGCCCGGCCCAGGTCTTCAACTACAGCTACGGGGTCATGACCTGCGAGGTGGCCCCGCCGGACACGGCCTTCCTGGACAGCGTCCGGTACGAGACGCTGGTGAACGACAAGGTCTACGTCACGAGCGTGGGCAACGACTACACCGGCGACGCCGCCGACTGCGGGGGGAGCGGAAGCTACTACGGCAACGGCAACCTCAATCAGGAGAAGAGCTACCCCTACCTCATCGTGGTGGCCGCGAACAACTCCCAGGACCTCTCGGCGAGCTACTCCACCCAGAGTGCGAACACCTGGATCAGCGCCCCCGGCGGAGACTTCGTCGGCGGCGGCGTCCTCTCCACCGACCTCGCGGGCTGCGCCAGCGGGATGGCCGTGGCCGAATCCTCCAACGCCTTCGACAAGAACAGTAACCGGCTCAACTCCGGCTGCCGCTACGTCATCGGCTCCACCATCGGAACCTCCTTCGCCTCCCCGATCGTTGCGGGGGCCATAGGCCTTCTGAAGAGCGTGGACTCGTTCAGCTGGCGGGAGGTCAAGCACCTCCTGGCCAAGACCGCCCGGCCCATCGAGCCGGGGCTCACGAGCTGGGTGACCAACGCCGCGGGATTCAAGTTCCACAACTTCTTCGGCTTCGGCGCCCTCGACGTCAAGGCCGCGGTGGAGCTCGCCAAGGCCCGGACCTTCGACCTCTTCGACCTCCGGCAGACCTCCACCGACTACAGTGGGAACGCCGGCTACCAGAGCGGGACGGTGAACCTCGCCATCCCCGACAACCTCGAGGCGGGGGTCACCTCCACCATCAACGTCAACCGCCACAACCTCTGGATCGAGCACGTGCAGGTGAAGCTCTCCGTCACCCACGCCGCCGCCCAGGAGCTCGGCATCTCCCTCACCTCCCCGTCCGGAACCGTCGCCACTCTGGCCGTCGCCAACAACGGATCGGTGGACTCGAACCTCGTGGACGTCACCTTCGGCGCCAACGCCTTCTACGGCGAACGCAGCTCGGGGAACTGGGTCCTCAAGGTCAAGGACAAGACCGCGGCCCAGACCGGAACCCTAGTACGGTGGAGCCTGCAGATCCTCGGGAACAAGGGCACGCTCGCCGACGTGACTCCGCCGGCGCCGGTGACGGGCCTCGGGAACACGGGCAACACCTTGAGCTGGGTCGCGAGCGGGGATCCCGGTCTCCTCCGCTACGAGGCCTGCGTCCTCCCGGGGGCCACGGCCACGTGCCGGGACCACGACTGGATCAACCTCGGCGTGGTCACCACCAAGGCCGTCACCAACTACTCGTCCATCGGGAACCTCCCCCTAGTGTCCGGGAGCCCGTACGTCTTTAAGATCCGAGCGATCGATACGTCGGAGAACGCGTCGACGGTGGTCGAGCACACCTGGACGGCCCCGTGAAGAAGCGGCTGTGGTTTCTCCTGATCCCGGTCCTGGTCTTCGGGATCATCTTCTACCGGACTTCCCGGGAGGCCAAGGAGGCCGCCCCGGTGGCCGTCGCGACCGCGCCGAAGCTTGAGGAGGCTCCCCCTACTCTCGCGCCGGTGGTGGCCCCGGAAGTGACCGAACCCGCCGCGGCCCCCGAAGTCCTCGCGCACTCGCAGAAGACCCTGGACTACCCGCCGAGGAGGAGTGCGAAGCGGAAGGTGGCCCAGGACTACGAGTACGTCGAGTTCCCGGACTACCCCCTGAGCCTCGTCCGGAACCTCCAGGCCGTCCTCTCGAAGGACCGCGCGGGGTACGAGTTCGTCGAAACCAGCAGCTCGGAGAACTTCAACTACGTCTTCAACAAGGACCGGCAGAAGTACGGCGTGTGGTCCCGGGAAGTCGTCCTGCGGGGCCCGGAGGAGTCCCTCCGGAAAGTGGAGGAGTCCCTCCACCTGGAGAAGGTCTCCGCCGCCTACGTGCCGTTTGCGATCTTCCTCGTCCCCGCCGACGTGTCCTTCGAAACGGTCTACCGGGCCCTCGCCAAGACGCGCGGGATCTCCTTCGAGTTCGACGTCTCCTACGCTCGGAAGAAGGCCCAATAATTCTTTGCTGATCATTTTTACACAGTCTCAGAGGGGGGATTCCAACTCGTGGTATAAGAGCGCCCAACCTTGGAGTAGCTATGAAACTTTTAACCACGTTTGCCCTCTTGTCTCTGATCAACGTCCAGGTGGCGAAGGCCACGGCCAACATGTCCGAAGAACTCGATCCGTTCGCGCCGAACATCGAGGCGCACCTCGAGGAGATGGACGCGATCTACGGTGAGGACCAGCCGCTGCTCAAGGGCAAGGCCCAGGGCCGCATGTCGGTCAACGGCTGCTACCAGCGGAGCTGCGACGTCTACCTCGAGGTCGACAAGTCCCTCCAGAAGGCGCAGCTCTTCATCGAAGGTACCCTCGTCGGTGAGTTCGCGACTTCCTCCGGCGGTCCGGGACACCGGACTCCGAACATGGACCTCCGGCCCAATGGCCGGATCTACGACAAGTACTCGTCATCGAAGTTTCCCGGCGGGGACTACAACGGCCTCGGGAACATGCCGTACGCCGTCTTCCTCAAGGGCGGGTTCGCCATCCACGGAACTCCGAAGGGGAACTGGTCGAAGCTCGGCAAGGCCGTCTCCCACGGTTGCATCCGCGTTCACCCGGACAACGGTTTCAAGTTCAACCGTGCGGTACGGAAGTACGGTGTGAAGAATTCCTG
>SXUH01000422.1 GCA_005791855.1 Bdellovibrionales bacterium | reverse complement strand
GTCGCCGTGAGGGAGTTCGGAGACGTGGTCCAGAAGCGAATAAGCAACATGAAGAGTCAGGTCGTGAGCGAGATCAAGCTCAAGTGAATCTCCTCGCCACTCTCCTGGGTCTCTCGCTCCTGATCCTCGCCATGGCCCAGGCGGTGGACCTCCACCGGTCCGCCGTCTGCCGCCAGCGGGCCTGGCTTTCCGCCACCGAGCTCCTCACCCGCTCCACCCTCACCGACGCCCCGGTGACGGACTCGAAAGCGGACCTCCCCTGCCAGCTCCGGGTGAAGCGGATGGGTCCTTCCATCAGCTGGACCCGGGCCCCGGGACTAAGAAGGCACCACTTCGAGCTAGCCCTCAAGGGGAAGCTATGAACCAGCGGGGAGAAGCGACCCTCCTCGGCGTGTCCATCCTCCTGTCCCTCTGCGGACTCTTCCTGCTCCTCTCCCTGGAGCTCAAGAGCTCCTTTAACCAGCTCCGGAGGCGGACCCAGATCTTCCTCTGCGTTAAGGAGGCCAAGGGAGAGCTCAACCGGTACCTGGAGTTCATGGGCCGGACCAACTGGGGGATCCGGAACCTGAACCGCGCGGCCCTCCTGCTGGCGCTGATCCCCGGGCTTCAGCTTAAAGCGCTCAGCGCGGACCGAGTAAGAAAGACCCTCAAGGTCCTCCAGCGGGCCCGGCAGGTTTCGTA
Organism: Bdellovibrionales bacterium; assembly: GCA_005791855.1. GTDB lineage: Bacteria > Bdellovibrionota > Bacteriovoracia > Bacteriovoracales > Bacteriovoracaceae > Peredibacter. Next base: position 4,902 of record SXUH01000422.1, on the reverse strand, counting down.
TCTGAAAACCCTCGCCGGGCTCAAGGGAAAGGGCTGTCCCTTGGACCCGAGAATGTTTCTCACGCCCTTCAGACAGAACCGGGACGCGGAAGGCGCCCTCATCCTCAGGAGTCACCGATGGACCTATGTTTTTTTCCAGAAGCCCTATTCCCTGAGCCTCGCCGTGGACGCGGCGGCCATGGATGCGCTGGATCCCCGGCTCGGGTACAGGAGCTCGGAGAAAGGGGCGAAGCTCTCCTCCCTCTTGTCCTCTCGGTAGTGACCGCGAGCATTCTCCTCACGGGTCTGCTCTGGCTCACCACCTTCTACCAGAAAGCAACATCGGAGCACTTGAATGATTTCCTCAAAAGTTGGGACACTCTTGAAAAAAAATACCGGGACTAGGCTCTGGTGGGTCAAGCTCGCCCTCGCCCTGATCCTCTCCAACGTCTTCTTCTTCTACCTCTTCGGACCGGGCCCGCAGGAGCCGGGAGCCGAGGTCCTTCCGTCAGGCTGGGTCGAGGTGAAGCTCAAGGCCGCCCTCCAGACGCCCTACGAACGGGGGAAGAAGGTGCTCCTCGTCCAGAGGGATAGCAGGAAAAAGCTCGAGGGCCTGCTCCGGTCGCCGACCATCCCGGAGACCGAGGAGCTCACGGTCCTGGTCCGCGAGAGCGAGGCGCAGGTCCTCTTCCACTTCGAGCACTGGGAGATCCTCCCCTTCATCAGAAACCTAACCTTCGCCCCGAAGAACACAGGAGAGCAGCATGAGATTCATTATTAGTTTCCTCTTCACCGCCGGCGCGTGGGCGGCCACACCGATCAACGTCTTCCACGAAGCGGGGACCGACTCCGCTTCCATGATCAAGCAGATCCTGATGCGTGATTACCAGATTCCGGAGGAACTCATCGGAGTGCGGGAGGTGCGAAACTGTGCGGCGGTGAAGAGGAGAGGCAGGCTTGACCTGTGCCTAAAAAACAACGGAGACCTATTTGTGGTCTCCGTGGATCGTGAGTTCGTTTCCGAATCACTTAAAATCTTTAAAGCCCCGTAGGAGCTCTTATGAATTACTTTGTCGCAGCTTTTGTAGCTTTAGCTTTCGGAGCGGCCTTCGCGGCCGGCGCGCCTTCGTGGATGGCGAACTTCGGGGTGGTCCCTTTGTTTCTGTTGGCAGCCTTTCTCTTAGCTCCTGCTGCTCTATGCTTGGCTTTACGACGATTTTCTGTAACTGCGGTTCTAGAGGCCATAAGTATCTCCCTAAGTAAAACTCATTATTTATCGAATTTGAAGCTCCTCAATTTAACTACTGGCCTGCTATTTGTCAAAGTCTTCCTCTTGATACCCGGCGCAGCATTTTCTCAGGATCTGGTCTCGGATGTGGTTTTAGCTAAAGGGGAGCAGAAGGAATTACTATTCCAGGGCCTAAAGAACTTCTCCGTAGGGAACAAGGAGGTCATTTCCTACAAACTTATTCCTAAGTCTGGAAAGCTCCTGATCAAGGGGAAGAAGGTTGGGTTCACCGACCTCATCGTCTGGACCAGCAAGGGCAAGGAGGTCCTGAGCCTGTACGTCCTCTCTAAACAAAAGTTTCTGAAGACCTTCCAGCTGGCCGACGCCCTTAAGAACCTGAGCCTCACCATCGACATCAAGGGTCCGGTGATGACCGCCTCCGGGACCGTGGCCGACTTCTCCGACTACCTCTACCTCCAGAAGATCAAGGGCCAGTTCCAGGACCAGGTGTTCTTCCGGATAAACCTCGATCCCAAGCTCCGGAACCACATCGTTGGCCAGGTCTACAAGAAACTCTACGCCAACGGCTTCTCCTCGGTCACCTGCCAGGCCGACTGGCTGGACCTCATGTGCTTCTACGAGGGCCAGAACAACGAGGCCCTGCTGAAGCAGCTCGCGGCCTTCTACCGGGTCTCCTTCGTCCAGCAGGAATCCCGCCTCCGGCACAGGAACTACCGCCTGAAGCTCAAGCTCATCCAGCTCGAGCGCATGGATGGACGGGAGATCCACCTCGGCCTGGACAAGCTCCAGGCCCGGGTCCAGGACCTCTTCGATCACGGGCTCCGGAAGCTCATCGACGAGAACTCCGTGTTCCTCTCCCGGTCCCGGATGGACCTCTCGTCGCTGGCCGAGCCGGAGCTCATCGTGAACCTCCACACTCCGCAGACCGTGGAGGTCGGGTCCCAGATCCCCTACCAGAACATCTCCGCGGCCGGGGCGGGCCCGGTGATCGCACCCATCGACTGGCGGTTCGCGGGGCTCAGGATCAAGACCAAGATCACCGAGTCCTACGGCAAGCTCCTCCTGGACTACGAAACCGAGTTCACCAGACCCGTCGACCAGGCCATCAGCGGGAGCAAGGAAGTCTCCTCCGCCCTCCTCGAGCTCGGCGTGCCCCTGAAGATCTTCCAGGTCGGTTTCCAGACGACCGCGAAGAACCGGCAGGGGATCCCAATCCTAAGCGAGGTCCCCATCCTCCGGCACCTCTTCGAATCGAAGTCCGACCAGAAGACCTACAAGCAGATCTACGGCTACGTGGTGCTGGAAGCGGAGGAGTGATGCTCAACCTCTTCAGGCAAGACGAGCTCCCCCTCAAAAGAGACGAGGCCCTGGCGAAGTCCCGGGCCATCCTCCTCTCCTACCTCAACAAGGGCATCATCCCCTCCTGGGAGACCTTCTTTGCGGACCTTCCGGTGTTCGAAGGAGCGGAGGACCTGGACCAGCTCCGGATGAGCTTCACCCAGCTCACCGAGTGGCCCTTCCTCGGGGAGGTCCTCGCGGTCGGAGGCACGGAATACTTCTTCCACGGGCCCCGGTGCTCGCAGGTCCAGGGCCCCGGCGGAGAGAAGAAGGCCCTCGCCGTCGACCTCGGCGACGCCGACTGGCAGCTGTGGCTCGAGATCCTCTCGCTCCACTTCAAGCAGAACTGGAACGTCCAGAATCCGTTCTGCAGCTTCTACGGAGAGCTCTTCGGGAAGACCTACCGGATCAGCCTGATCCACGGGTCCACCTCCCCCCTCGGCGTCTCCAAGCTCGTCTTGAGATCGCTGGCCACCACTCCCCACCCCCTCCGATCCTTCGGAGACGAAGCCCTGCTGAAGGACCTCGTCGCGCGGAAGAGAAACGTCCTCGTCGCCGGCGCCACCGGGTCGGGGAAGACCTCCCTCCTCTCGGCGCTGCTGGAAGAGGTGGACCCCGACGAGCACCTGGTGATCCTCGAGGACACCTTCGAGATCAGCTGCTCCCACCCGCACCAGACGAGGTTCCTCTCCGGCGACTCCCGGGAGACGTCGCTCAGGGCCTACCTCTCCTATTCCCTGCGCCTGAGTCCGGACCGGATCATCCTCGGGGAGATGCGCTCCCACGAGGTGGTCCCCTTCCTCCTGGCGATGAACACGGGCCACCGGGGTCTCCTGGGAACGCTCCACGCCTCGAGTGCGGTGGACGGGCTCCACCGGGCCGCCCTCCTCTTTTCTCTCTACGCGGGCGAGGCGAACCTGACCTTCGAGAAGGTCCAGGAGCTCCTCTGTCGGAACCTCGAGTACGTGGTCTTCCTGGAGCGGAAGAGAGTGAAGGAGGTGATCCGCATCCTCGGTTCGGACCGGGGAACCCCGTTCTACGAGACCGTCGTCGGAGGGACGGCGGAGCCGTGGGCCTAGTTGGTCGAGAACACGCCGTTCAGGGACAGGCAGTCGGACTCGGCCGAGCCGGCGCCGAACTCCGAGGAGTAGTAGTAGATGCGGTTCTTCGAGTGGATGCACTTCCCGACCCGGTTCGAAGACGGGCAGGCGTCGAAGTCGCCGTAGTAGAAGGTAATCCCCGTGGCCCCCTCGGCGTTGTAGAGCGTGGTCAGGGTGTCGCAGTTCGCGTCCATCTGGGACTCGGAGTGGTAGTAGTCGTCGTACTCGACGCAGACCATGGCATCCAGGGAGGAGTTGAAGACTTCGCAGTTGCCTCCGAGGACGAACTCTCTGGTCGTCGCACCCGTGGTAACCTTGCCGTTCAGGTCCACCTTACAGGAGTAGCTGAGGAGGAGGAGGAAGAGGATCACCAGAGACCTGAGGTTCATGAGCACTCCACTCGAAGAGGTACTCACTTCATTATAAGCTCCGGGTCCGGTTAAAGCAGGGGGGCAAAATCTTCTGAGGACTGGCCCTCCGGGGTTGGTGACACCCCGGAAGGCCTTGGAATCTAGTCTCGCTTGAGTTTCTTGTAGGTCAGGCGCTGAGGCACGTCGGCCTTGTCGCCCAGCCGCCGGCGGAGGTCTTCGTGGTAGTCCTGGAAGTTTCCTTCGAACCAGGTCACCTTCGACTCCCCTTCGAAGGCGAGCATGTGGGTGCAGATCCGGTCCAGGAAGTACCGGTCGTGGGAGATGACCACGGCGCAGCCGGCGAAGTCGAGCAGCGCCCGCTCCAGGGCCTGGAGGGTGTTCACGTCGAGGTCGTTGGTCGGCTCGTCCAGGAGGAGGACGTTGCCTTCTTCCTTGAGCATCTTCGCTAGGTGAACCCGGTTCTTCTCCCCTCCCGAGAGTTCCTTGATCCGCTTGCCCTGGTCGTCGCCGGAGAAGTTGAAGCGCGAAATATACGCACGAGCGTTCACCTCTCGGTTGCCGAGCTTCAGCAGGTCAAGCCCGCCGCTGATCTCCTGGAGGATGGTCGAATCCGGATTCATCTCCCGGGACTGGTCGATGTAGGAGAGCTTCACCGTTTCTCCGGTCTTGAACTTCCCGGCGTCGGGCTCGAGGGCCCCGGTGATCATCTTGAAGAGCGTGGTCTTCCCGGCGCCGTTGGGCCCGATGATCCCGACGATCCCCCCCGGGGGAAGCTTGAAGGAGAGGTTTTCGTAGAGGAGCCGGTCGCCGAAGCCCTTGGCGATGTTGTTGGCCTCGATCACCACGTCACCGAGGCGGGGCCCCG
>SXUH01000421.1 GCA_005791855.1 Bdellovibrionales bacterium | reverse complement strand
TCTTCTTCTTCTTCCTCCTCTGCCCGCTGCTCTTCGCCCTCGCCTTCATGAACTTCTTCCCCGTCGGGGACAAGCTCAAGCAGCTCATGAACTCCCAGCTGAAGAACACTAACTGCAACCCGGACTTCAATAAGATCAGCGCCGAGTGGTTTCTGCCGAAGCTCGTGGTCACCGACCTCGTCATCCCGGCCGGGTGCCTGGGCCGCGCCGGCGACCCCGTGAAGCTCGCCTTCGCCAAGCTAAACTTCCACCTGATCAACTTCTCCCCCGTCGGGATCCCGTTCCGCCTGGACACGGAGGTCGAGGGCCAGCCCCTCTCCCTCTACTTCGTCCAGGGCCTGGGCAAGCAGCTCATCCGGCTCAAGGACCAGAAGCTCTCCCTCTCGAAGCTCCAGCCGGTCCTGGGCAAGGGTTTCAAGCTCGCCGGGAACGTCACCGTCGACCTCTCGCTCCTCCTGGAGAACAAGGCGATCCGGGACATGAGCCTCAAGGCCGCCTCGAAGAACCTGGAGATCCCGAGCCAGAGTCTCCAGGGCTTCACCATCCCGGCGCTCAAGCTCAACGAGCTCTACCTCGAGGCCCTCACCGAGGTCCACCCCCGCGTCCGCGTGGAGAGGCTCACCATCGGCGACTCGGACTCTCCCATCCGCGCGAACTTCAAGGGCAAGATCGACCTCCAGGACGGGGCCATTCCCCTCTCCCCCATGGACCTCGCCGGAGAAGTCTCCTTCTCCGAGTCCTTCAAGCAGACCCTTCCTCTCATCGACATGATGTTCCAGTCGTTTACGCAAAAAGATGGCTTTTATCAGATCCGATTAGGTGGTACATTGGGGGCGCCGAAACCTTCTGCCCTCTAAGGATCCATCATGCTGGAAGAGGCCCTTCGCCTTGCCCTTCGCTCGTCGTCCCATCCTGAAGAATTACTTCAAGTCATGACATACGCGGTTTTCCCCGCGGGGAAACTCTTCCGCCCGAAGCTGGTGGAGGCCATCGCCAGGGACCTCACCGGCGAAGTTTCGCCGAACCACCTCCACCTCGCCGCCGCCCTGGAGTTGCACCACGCCTACACCCTGGTCCACGACGACCTCCCGGCGATGGACAACGATCTCATCCGCCGTGGGAAGCCCTCGACCCACGCCGCCTTCGGGGAATGGAAGGCCATCCTCGCCGGCGACGCCCTCCTCATCGCCTCCTTCGGTGAGCTGATGAAGATCGACCACCGGCAGGCAAAGAAAATCCACCAGCTCATGACCTGGGCCACCGGGGCCAAGGGCCTCATCAAGGGCCAGTTCATGGACCTGGAGTCCGACGGGCAGGTTGAGTTCAAGAAGGTGGTCCACATCCACGAGCTCAAGACCGCGCGGCTCATCCAGCTCGCGACCCTGGGTGCCGCGTACCTCTCAAAGGAGGACCTCCGGCTCCCGGAGGTGAAGGACTTCCTGCGCATCGGCCGGGACCTCGGCGTGAGCTTCCAGCTCCTGGACGACGTCACCGAGCTGGCCATGGAAAACGTCTCCGAGCACGAGAAGAAGATCAACCCGTTCATCGTCTCCGTCGCCCCCGCTCTGGAGGAGCTCATCCGTTCGCACCGCCGGCTCGCTGCGACGGTGAAGAAGATGAACCTCCGCCACCTGGGTTCGATGCTCGAGGCTTACTTCGAGGCTAATCGAAAGACCCTGAGAGAGAACTTCAAGCTGGTGGAGAAGCACTGCGGAGACCGGGAAGAACTCCAGCGACTCCGGAGTTGGATCACCACTGATGTCTAGCTTTGATCTCGCGGACGAAGCCGAGGGAGCCGAGGAGGAGTGTCCGGACCGTCTCGTCCTGGGCGGAGGAGCGCGCGGCCTCGACGACCTCTTTCTTCTGCGTCGGCGGAGCGACGGGCGCCGCAGCTTCCTCTAGCACTTCCTCCGGCGCAGTCAGTTCCTGGTGCAGCCGCAGCTTCGCCTCCGGGATGGAGAGCTTCTGGTCGAAGAGGAGTTTTCGGATTTTAAGGATCACTTCCACGTCTTTCCTGTCGTATAACTTCTGCCCCGAATCGGAAGTAATCGGAGCGATCTCGGGGAACTCGGTTTCCCAGAATCGGATCACGTAGGGCTTCACCCCAGTGATGGGGGTCAGCTCCTGGAATTTGAAGTTTGATTTGTTCGGGATCATCTAAGAGAAATCTCCTTAGAAGATTCGTCCGTTGCTATTCGTTGTCATCGTCGTCCTGGTCGTCTTCGTAAACAGTGTCGTCTTCATTGTTTAAGAACGAGCTCAGGGCGCGAGGCTTCGCATCCTTCACCGGGAGAGATGTGTTTTCCTTTCCGCTCTCATCGAGCCGATGAGCGTAGCGGTCCGTGATGTCTTCTTTCAAGATCTGCGATGGCTTGAAGGTCAGCACTCGACGGGCGCTGATGTTCATGGCCGTTCCAGTCTGAGGATTCCTTCCCACTCGCGTGGCCTTGTCTCGAATGGAAAAATTTCCGAAGCCGGAAATCTTAACTTTCTCGCCTTTCGCCAGAGTGTCCTTGATGACTTTAAAAACGAGATCCACAAGTTCCGCAGCTTCCTTCTTCGAGAAACCAGCTTCCTTATAAATTCGTTCTACTATGTCGGCCTTGGTCATGCTCATTGAAAATCTCCCTCGAAGTTTCAAAAGCTTATCGCTATTTTTTACTTATTATTAATAGGTTAGCAGTAAATGGTATTAGATCAAGTGAAATAAAAAATGTTTCTGGGAAAAATACTTAATATTATTAACATCTTTAAATAATATTAATTTAAATAGCTGAAATCTCGGCGCCGTCGAAGCCCTGCGTCGAAAAAAAGGTAAAAAAAAGGGCCTGTTTCCGTTTCCAGAAACAGGCCCTTGGGTTTTTTACAATTACTTAGTCGCTTCGAAGATTGCCTTGAATGCGTTGAAATCAGAAACCGCGAGCTCGGAGAGCATCTTCCGGTTAATGGTGATTTCCTTCTTCTTAAGCCCGGAGATGAGCTGAGAGTAAGAAGTTCCAAGCATGCGAGCGCCGGCGTTGATACGAGTGATCCAGAGTCTTCTCATGTCACGCTTTAAGAGGCGACGACCGATGAATGCATAGTGAAGTGCGCGACGAACAGTTTCAGATGCGTGCTTGTACTTTGTCCGACGGTCAAAGTGGAAGCCTTTCGCAAGTTTAAGGACTTTGTTTCTTCTTTGGCGGGCTTTAAATCCGCGTTTTACTCGTGCCATGGTGGCTCTCCTTCTTCGTTCTGAGGGGGGAAGTATCTCCGCTTAACCCTCTTTCACTACTCTTGTTGGTGGTTACTACAGGTATGGGATACAGGATTTTGCGTTATGGTAGTCACCAGGGTGTACGTATCCTGGGGTGCCTTTATCTTTCTTCCCACGCTTCGACTTGTTGATCAACAAGTGACGTAAGTAGGCTTTTTTAAACTTGATTTTACCAGTGGCTGTAACTCTGAAACGTTTCGCAGCAGCACGCTTAGTCTTCATTTTCGACATATATCGCTCCTAAAACAATAAAATGCATCTTTAAAAGAGTGCATGAAGGTAACACGAGAGGACTATAAGATAAAGGGATTTCCTACTATTTTTTCTTCCCAGGGGCGACCATGGCGATCACTCGATTTCCCATCATTTTAGATGGGGATTCGATAACGGCTCCCTTCTCAAGCACTTGTTTGACGATTTCGTCAAACTTGCCCAAACCGATCTCTTTATGGGCCATTTCCCGACCGCGGAACTGCATCAATAATTTTACTTTATCCCCGTGTTCCAAGAACTTTTCGATGTGGTTGAGCTTCACTTCCATGTCGTGCTTTTCAATATTAGGACGGAACTTGATTTCTTTGACTTCGATCACCACTTGCTTCTTCTTGGCTTCCGCAAGTTTCTTCTGGATCTGGTACTTGTACTTCCCGTAATCCATCATCTTCACCACCGGAGGAACGGCGTTCGGGGAAATTTCGATCAGGTCCAGTCCCTCACTGTCCGCCATCAATCTTGCCTGGGCAAGGGTCACGACTCCGTAGGCCTTGTTGTCATCGCCGATGAGTCTGATTTCGTGTGCGCGGATCCTTTCGTTGACTCGAGGTTCATGAACTTTTTCGCTTATAACCCACCTCCATAAGTGGTTCCTGGCCTTTCGCCGGTTTCAGATAAAGACAAAAATTACAACGCTTGGAATAAGCTGACAAGGCTTCATTCATTGAAGATAACTTCAGTTTGGATGAAGAGCGAGGGTAAAAGCCGACGGCGGATGCACAAAGTAAACGCCTTTTTCACTCTGGGGAGGGCCCTCTGCGCCTTTTCCAGGTATCCGTTCGCTTCCAGCAGCAGTTCCTCCAGGGTCAAGGCCTTGAGCCCTTCCCGGTAGACCGGCGCTGCCACCCAGTCCAACAGGGTGAGCTCGCCCTCGAAGCTCTTCTTCGGTCCGATGAAGGGCCGGGCGACGAGGCAAGTACCCTGCCCGTCCAGCGCGGCCAGCGGCGGATGGGAGTACAAAAGGTAGATGGACTCCTCTGCCAGCTCCAGGCCCGCGGCGGCGAGCGCCTCGTCGATCTTCTGGCTCCGGGCAAGCCAATCCTCGCCCCGCCCTTCCGAGGGCAGGCACAGGAGCCGCTGGTTGGAGGTCATCGAGTTCAAGGACTGACCTTGTTGAACTTCAGGTTGATCGCCACCTGGTCGTTGAGGTCCTGGATGAACTTCTCGATGGACTCGTCGAGCTTCACCTGGTCGATGACCTTGAAGCTGCGGTCGGGGTTGCGGCCGATGACCTTCTTGCTCTGGTGGTACACCAGGGTGTCCTTGATGATCGGCACGGCGAAAGCCTCCGGGTACTTGACGACGCGGCCGTGCTCGAGCTCGAGGGAGAAGAGCTCCTTGGCGACCTGGACGAACCGCTCCTGGGTGAAGCTCTCGTTCGCGAGGTACTTAATCGTCACGCAGGAAATGTAGTAGGCTTCGTAGAGGTAGGACAGGGCCGTGGAGAACCGCCGCACGGAGGTCGCGAGCTGGTAGAGTTCCTGGGACGAGAGCTTCATGCACTCCTCGAGGGAGTCGACCTTCCGGCCCAGCGAGTTCGAGACGATCTGGAGGGCCTCGGCGATCATGTCCTTGATGCTCGGGAGGTAGAACTCGTACTTGAGCTCCTTCCGCTTGTTGATCAAGAACCGGGTCAGCTGCATGCCGTCCTTGATGGACCCGTTGAAGACGTTGAACCAGGTGGAGTTGATGATCCCCGGGACCAGGAAGTGGTGGAGGATCATGTTCTTGTGGTAGAGGACCTCCACCCGGCGCTCGGCCTTGATGGCGTAGAACACCTGGTTGAGCTTCTCCCGCTTGAGCACGTCGATCTTGCTGTTCCCGATGAACAGGTCCAGCGCCGAGCGGATGGAGTC
>SXUH01000420.1 GCA_005791855.1 Bdellovibrionales bacterium | reverse complement strand
TGGACTTCTTGCTTTAGCCTTAAGTATTTCCACGCAAGCACGCTTGTGAGGATGAGGTTGAGGCTCGCGACGATGAGTGTTGTTGTTTCCATGGGAGAATCTTAGCAGCGTTTACCGTTAATTCTAGAAAAGTCTTGTCCCTTCACGTAGAATTTTTCCCAACTCCAAGGGGGATCCCGATGAAGCTCATCAACATTCTATTCCTATGCATTCTCTCGACCCTTCTCCTCAGCTCCTGCGCCCGGCGGATAAAGAAAGCGGTGAGCGACGCCAAGTACTCGGCCTACGAGATGGTCGGCTACGAGAAGCGGGACGTGTTCAAGAAGGAAGTCGGGAACGTGAAGGAAGCCCAGGAGGACACCGGCGAGGCCTTTAAGGATTCGCTCACGCGGCTCAAGGAGATCTACGCCTTCGACGGCGGGGACCTGGAGAAGCAGCACTCGAAGCTCGACGACTCCTACCAGGACGCCAGGGAGAAGGCCGCCGAGGTGAGTGGCCGCATCGCGAAGGTGGATGAGGTGGCCCAGGACCTCTTCACCGAGTGGGGAAGCGAGATCGACGAGATCAACTCCTCCGACCTGAAATCCCAGAGCCGGAGGAAGCTCCAGGAGACGAAGTCCAAGTACCGGACCCTCCACGGCCAGCTCAAGTCTTCCGAGAAGAAGATGGCACCGGTCCTCTCGAAGCTCAAGGACCAGGTCCTCTACCTGAAGCACAACCTCAACGCCCGCGCCATCACGGGGCTCAAGGGTGAGTCGTCGAAGATCCAGGGTGAGATCCAGACCCTGATCAACGACATGAACGAGTCCTCGAAGCAGGCCGACGAGTTCATCAAATCCCTATGAGAGTCCTCGCCGGTCTCTGCGGTCTCCTCGTGCTCGCGAGCTGCGGCTCGAAGGGCCCGCGGAGCTTCACCGACGAAGAGTTCACCTACACCGGGAGCGGCTTCACGGTGAGTGCCGCGAGCATCGACTTCAAAGACGTAAGAGTTGGAGAAAGTGAAGAGGTCAATTTTTCCGTCACCAACGACGGCGGAAAGCAGACCAGCATTAATTTTTCTCACACCTGCCCCTCCGAATTTTCCTTCAAGCAGACCGACTGCCTCTTCCTCGAACCCGGAAGCGGCTCCTGCACCATAGATAGCAGCTTCAACCCGCGGAAAATCGCGCGGCACTCGTGCCTCCTCACCATCGTGAACGACGAAGGAGACAAGAAGACTCTGGTACTCAGTGGAAACGGTGTTCCGAAATAGCTTGTGTCTCCTCCGTGGTGGGTTAAGATTACGTTTTGACCTTTTCAAGGGAGAAACATGTCGAAAACTAGATCGATCTACACCACCGCCTTCCTCTTCCTCACCCTCTTCTTTTCTCAGACCGCACCCGCGGCCTCGGATCCATACACCTACGATCTGAAATCCCCGGACCGGAGGCTCGACGGGCTGAACTTCCTCGCGGGCCCGGAGAACTGGGTCGGGACCGTCGATCCGGTGAAGCCGACCCTTCCGAAGACCCAGCCGGTGACGGTGATGCACGGTCGCCGGATCGCCGCGGACAAGAAGGTCGAAGAGCACTGGGAATCCTGTGACGACAGCTGCGGCCCAGGCTGCGGGGCCAAGAAGAACCTCATGCTCGGGTGCGAAGTCCTCGCGGGCCCGTCGGATCCGATCCTCCACACCTGGACGAAGAAAGACGGGGGGAAGGTCACCTGCGAATACGAGGCCTGGTCGTGCAAGGCCCATCCGAAGTGCGCCACCCATGACCGGTGCCTGATCGACTGCAAGGTGAACAAGAAGCTCAGCACGAAGGCCTGCAAGCTCGCCTGCCACGCCTCGGCGGCGGGGTTCTGTTCGACGGTCGGTGGCTGGATCACCGGCGACCCGGTCAAGGGCTGCTGGAAGTCGAAGATCGAGTACTCTAGAGTCATCAAGGGCTCCTGCAGAGACATCTAAGTTTCACTCTCGGTCCCGGGGCCTAGTTGGCCTTGGGACCAGTCTCCACCTGCCACAGCGGTAACTCGAACCCGAACCTCGTGTTCTTCGAACTCGAATCGTAGAAGAAGGTTCCGTGGTGAGCTTCGACGATCGACTTACAGAGTCCTAAGCCCAGGCCCGTTCCCTTTCCCTTTTCCTTGGTGGTGAAGAAGGGCTCCATGATCTTCTTGGCGAGGGTCTGGGGGATCCCCGGGCCACTATCGGTGATGGTGAAGCGCAGGCTCCCGGGAGAAGCGACACTCACCGACAGGTCGATCCACTTCTCCTTGAACCCGGAGATGGCATCCAGGCCATTGTTTATGAGGTTGATCAGGACCTGGGAGATCTGGGTCGAGTGGCACTCGAGCTTCAGGTCCTCCGGCGGGAGGTTCACGCTAAGCCGGGTCTGCTGCAGCTTGCACTTCTGTTCGCAGATCCCCACCGTTTCCTCGATCAGGCGCCGGAGCTCGATGAGTTCGTACGGATCCATCTCCGATTCCCGGGTGTAGGACTTGATCCCCTGGATGACCTTGGAGATGCGCAGGGTCGTCTTCTGGATCTTATCGACGAAGGAGACGATCTGGTCGGTCGGACCCTTTAGCCTACTCAGTTCGTCTTGGACGATGGCCGTGTACCCATTCAAGATCCCCAGGGAGTTGTTGATCTCGTGGGCCATGTAGGCCGTCATCATCCCCAGTGAAGAGGTCTTGTTGAGGTTCAGGATCCGCTCTTGCTCCAGGCCCTTCTGGAACTTCAGCTTCCGGAGCTCGAGAGACTGCTGGAGCTGGTGGGCGAGGGCCTTGAGACAGCTGACCTGCTTGGGACTCAGCTCTTTGGGGAAGTAGTCCATCACGCACAGTGTGCCGAGGACGAAGCCTCCCTCGCTCACGATGGGGATCCCCGCGTAGAATTTCTTCACCGGTTCTTCGATGACGAACGGGTGCTGCAGGAAGCGCTCGTCCGTTGAGAGGTCCCTGATCTGGTAGAGCTCGCGTCCGTTGATGCATTTCTCGCAGATCGAAAGGTGCCGGGAAACCTCCTGAGCCTCGAAGCCCTTCTTCGACTTGAACCACTGTCTCTGCTCGTCGATGAACCCGATGTAGGCCACCGGGGTCTCGCAAATGTAGGAGGCGAGCTCAGTAATTTCTTCATATTCTGACTCATTGTCTGTATCTAGGATATGATAGTTAGAAAGGATTTGCTGGCGTTCGATTTCATGATCGGTGTAGGGATATGAATTCATGATCGGAGCCTATTGTTAATAAAAACAAGTATTTGTAATATTTATAATATTCTTGTATGAATTATTGATAAAGTGTATTGAAATGTCTAGATTTCTTTTATGAAATTAAATGGTGGGAATATGCAAAAGATCGCTTTGAATGGCCTCTTCATCAACTACCTGGATAACGAATCCCTAAGCGAAAATGTCATCTTGTTCATCCATGGAAATTCCCATAGCTCGCGGACCTTCCGGCACCAGTTCGGTGACCCACTTTTTAAAAATCATCGGCTCCTGGCGCTGGATCTTCCGGGCCACGGGGCTTCGGACCGGAGCGAAAGATACGGCTTAGGTGACTTCGTCACGGTCCTCACGGACTTCGTCAAGGCCCTGGGTCTTAGGAACTTCATCCTGGTGGGCCATTCGCTCGGCGGACACATTGCGATCGAAGCCTTAGGATCCCTCGACCCCGCAGGCATCCTGGTGTTCGGGACACCTCCCCTGAGTAAGCCCTTGGACTTCTCCGCCTTCCTGCCTCATCCCAGCATGGCCTACGTCGGTAAGAAGGACTTCTCCGACGAGGAGATCGACCGCTTCCTCAGCACCTTCTACCACAGTAAGAAACCCGACCGGTCGGACATCGAAGAGTTTAAGATGACGGATGGTGCGTTCCGCGAGAAACTCTCAGAGAGCTTCGGCCGCCTTGAGTTCCAAGACGAGGTGAAGCTCCTAAGCGAGTTCCAGGGCCACAAGGCCGTCCTCCATGGAACTCTGGATCCCTTGATCAATCCCGCCTACCTCCGGCAGAAGATTGACGGAGGTTCCCTGTGGAAGCAGACGGTGCTCGAGCTGGAAGCTTCCCACAACATGCACGTGGAAGATGCGGAGGCGTTTAACCTTGAACTCGTTCAATTCGCAGACCTGGCCTTCGGCGTCCGTCCGGGCCAGGCCGGATCGCTGGTGGAGCTTCGATGAAAAAGAGTGACTTCGAAAATCGGAAGATCTCCGAGCTGTGGAAGGCCGGACGCCTCCTCATCGGGAAGACCCAGAAGGAGCTCTCCCTCGAACTCGGCATCTCCCAGAGCAGCATCTCCAAGGTCGAAACCCTGGGCCTTGAGCCCTCGGCCAGCGACTGGTACAACTTCTGCCGCCTGGTGGGGATCGACGCCCACAAGACCATGGAGCTGGGCTACATCGACGGGAAGAAGAAGTTCAAGCACCGCCTGTTCTCCGAGGCCCTCTTCAAGCTCCCCCTGAAGTACAAGCGCGACTTCTCCCTGAAGATCCGCGAGCTCATCCCGTTCAAGGACTGCGTCCAGAGCGAGCTCGGCGCCGACGCCTGGGAGGCGTTCGTCG
>SXUH01000419.1 GCA_005791855.1 Bdellovibrionales bacterium | reverse complement strand
GATGACGGCGATCTGCCCGGCCGGGCCGCCGAAGCGCCGGACGGCGACGTGGAGCCAGAGGGCAACCTGCTCTCGGGTGGTGAGGGTAGTCATGCGAGAAGGTTAAGCCATCCCTGGGGGATAGACAATTACCTTCTTCGGGTCTGCTGCAAGGGGAGATCGTCGAGCATGGCCCGCTCCTCGTCGATCTGCCGCCGGCGCTCCTCCATCGCCTGGGCCTGGGCCTCCTCCCGGTCCCACTCCTGGCGGACCCGACGTTCCTCGCGCTCCTCCAGTTCCTGGGCCTCGGTCTTCGAGCTCCCGGGGCCCACCACGGTTTCGATGCTCTTCGAACTCTGGCCGAAGCCGATGGTCGGAAGAAGCAAGAGGACTGGAATCAGTTTCAGCATACAC
The DNA here is from genome assembly GCA_005791855.1 of Bdellovibrionales bacterium. Lineage (GTDB taxonomy): Bacteria > Bdellovibrionota > Bacteriovoracia > Bacteriovoracales > Bacteriovoracaceae > Peredibacter. The sequence continues at coordinate 3,467 of SXUH01000419.1, read as the reverse complement.
ACTCCTTAGGATAAGATTCGGATGAGGCCCAGCCGGAGATCCCGACGAAGGGGCCCTTCATCTCCCGTTCTTCACCAGCGTGCGCAGGTAGTGGAGCTGGTCCACCAGGTTCAGGATGATCGGCACCGCTTCGTCGTTCACCCCGAAGCTTTCCTGCAGTTCCCGGATCAAGCTGATCCGCGCCAGGTCCTCCTCGTCGAACTTTAGTTCCTCCTGGTCCAGCGGCGAGATCCACTCCTCCTGGACGAAGTGGATGACCACGTCCCGGGGGACGTCGAACTGCTGGCACAGCTCTTCGATGGAAATCGTGACGAGATTCTTCATGTGCCCTTCCTTGGGTTGTACCCGTAGCGATCCGCGAGCTCGGCGATCTTCTCCCGGAGCTCCGGCGGAGGATCCTTCGGCATCACGACCTTCAGCGTGACGATGTGGTTCCCCCGGTCCTCCCCGCTCCCGGCGCCCTTGTTCCGGATCCGGAGCCGCGAGCCCGAGGAAGCTCCCGGCGGAACCTTGAGCATCACCGACCCGTCGATGGTCTGGACCTCGATCTCGGCTCCCCCCAGGGCCTCGAAGAAGCTCACGGGAACCTCCGAGATGATGTCCTTCCCCTCGCGTTTGAACGTCGGCGACGGTCGGATGGAAATCTGAATGTAGGCGTCCCCCGGAGCTCCCTTACCGATCCCCTGGCCGCCGAGGCCCTTGAACTTGAGCTTCTTCCCTTCCTCGATCCCCGCGGGGATCTTGAGCTGGAGCTTCTTCCCGCTGGGGAGGGTGATGACCTTCTCCCCGCCGAGGGCCGCCTCGAGGAACTCCACCTCCAGGTTGTACTGCTCATCCTGCCCGGGGAAGTCCATCCCGCCCGAGCGACTGGCGCGGCCGAAGATGCTCGAGAAGACGTCGTCGTCGAAGCCGTCTCCGAAGGAAGAGGAGTACCGGCCTCCGCCCTGCTGGGTGTGCTGGTACGAGGGCCTCCGCCGGCCCTGCTGCTGCTCCCGCTGGTACTGCTCGTACATGTGCTGCTTCTGCTCGTCGGTCTCGCCCCGGTCGAACTTCCCGCGGGCCTCCTCCGTGCCGATGAGGTCGAAGGCGTGGGAGACGTCCTTGAACTTCTTCTCCGCCTCCTTGTTTCCGGGGTTGAGGTCCGGGTGGTGCTTCTTCGCGAGCTTCCGGTAGGCCGACTTGATTTCCTCGAGCGACGCCGTCTTCGAGACTCCCAGGACCTGGTACGGATCGATCATCTTCGTCCTCCTTCGGTGAGACCTGCTCTCTAACTCTAGCCCACTCCCGCGGCGGATTTCAATGACCGCGGTGTTGGAAGCGGAGTGGTCGGCTATCCGTCCGCCGACCCTAGTCGTTGATGGCGACGTAGTTCTTCAGGACCTTGTTGGAGTAGATCTTCGGGTGGACCTTCTTCGCGAGGGACTTCAGCACCGAGCCGATGCCCATGTTGTAGGCCGCGAGGTAGAGGTACCCGCCCTGCTTACTAAACTGCTTCTTGAGGAACGAGAGGTAGGCGGTTCCGAGCTTGATGTTCACCTCGGGGTTGGTGAGGGACCCCACTCCCTTCCAGGGGATCCGCATCTTCCCGGCGATCCACTCCGCCGTCGAGGCCCGCAGCTGCATGAGCCCCAGCTCTCCCACCGGGCCCACCGCCACGGGGTTGAAGTTGGATTCGATGGAGATCACGGCGGTGACGATGAGGGGATCGAGCCTGTGCTTCTTCGACTCGGAGACGATGAGCCGGTAGAGCTTTTCCGTCTGGGATCTGTAGTGCTTCGGGAGCCGCGTCTTGAGGGTGGTGCGGATCTTGTGGCCGACCTCAGCCTGGTGATCGATCTTATTTGCCGAAGCGGCGTTAGAGATGAGGAGATCCTGGGACAGGGATTCTAAGAACAAACAGAGGAACAAAATTGCGACTGCTCTCAGAGAAAAATTCATGCTGAGAACTAAGCAAACCGAGTGCCACAAAGCACGAGCGTTAGCTCCTTGATTTCAAGTGTCATGTCAAGGCCTGCGCCAAGCGACACTGCACATATTTGCCCTGTTCACTCAGGACAATTTGCACTCACTAGTCTTTGCGGCAGTCGTACTTGACCTGGAGATCGAGGTAGGTTTCTGGATCTTCCACAGTCATCGTAAGCTTGAAGGGTACCCAGGCGCGGGTGCCGACGCTCTCGAATCTGATGATGAACGGAGAGATCGGGTCCTCCTGCCAGTCACCGTACACCAGGTGGCTCTCGGAGGTTTCCTGCAGGACCTTCCGCACGTACTGGCCCGCCTGGAACTGATTGATGGTCAGGGAGATGGCCTTGGAGCTGCCGACGATCTTGAGGGGGCTGAGGTGGTTGAACATTTCCTGTCCGGCGGAGATGTGGCAGGTGAAGCTAAAGGCCATGGCGCTCAAACAGGTAAGAGCGGAGGAGAAGGCAAGGAGGATTTTTATTTTCATGGCGCTTACTTACCCATTTTAGATTTCCGGGTACAGGGATTTCTAACCGGAGATGAAATTACTACATTTCCCGAATGCTTAAGCCTTTGAAATCACCTCCGGTTCGCGCTACAATGGTTGCATGTGCCAGCTCCTTGGAATGAACTGCAACGTCCCCACCGATATCTGCTTCTCCTTCACGGGGTTCCAGGCCCGGGGTGGGATCACGGATCATCACACCGATGGCTGGGGCATCACCTTCTTCGAAGGCAAGGGCGTGCGCCAGTTCCTCGATCCCAGGCCTTCGGCGGATTCACCGGTGGCCGACTTCATCCGCACCTACCCGATCAAATCGAAGAACGTCATCGCCCACATCCGCAAGGCGACCCAGGGAGAGATCAAGCTCGAGAACACCCACCCCTTCGTCCGCGAGATCTGGGGCCAGTACTGGTCCTTCGCGCACAACGGAGACCTGAAGAACTTCTCCCCCGACCTCGGAGGGAAGTACTGCCCGGTGGGCGACACTGATAGCGAGAAGGCCTTCTGCTACATCCTCGAAGAGCTGCAGAAGAGCTTCGGGAACACGCTCCCTCCCATGGAGGAGCTGGGGAAGAAGCTCCACCACCTCACCCTCGAGCTCGCGGCCCACGGGATCTTCAACTTCCTCCTCTCCAACGGCGACTTCATGCTCGCGCACTGTTCGACGAAGCTCTCGTCCATCGTCCGGAAGGCGCCCTTCTCCGTGGCCCACCTGAAGGACCAGGACGTCACGGTGGACTTCAGCGCGGTGACCACGAACACGGATCGGGTGGCGGTGGTGGCGACCCTCCCGCTCACGGAGAACGAAAGCTGGACCGTCCACGACCCCGGCACGCTCCTCCTCTTCGTCGATGGCCAGATCGTCTCGAAGTTCAAGACCATCCCCGGGCCCCTCCCGGCGGAAGAATCAAAAAAGCTTAAGCCTAAGTAAGAGATTAATATTTCCCAGGTTCGGAACTTTAGATTAGATTTTGACTATGAACGCCGAACCTAAATCCAT
>SXUH01000050.1 GCA_005791855.1 Bdellovibrionales bacterium | reverse complement strand
TCGCCGACGAGGTCGGGGTGATGTACGCCGGGACGATCATCGAGATGGACAAGGCGAGCAAGATCTACAAGGCCCCGAAGGAAGAGTACACCCGGACCCTCCTCTCCGCGATCCCGAAGGGAGACACCAAGTCCAACCTCGGCTCCCTCGTCTAGGGCCCTTCACGAAGCCGGACTAAGCCAGGGAAAAGTCATCCCGATCCCGACGGATTCCGTCGGGATCGGATAAGATTTTTTATATTCTCCCCGGTCGCTCAATTTACCCTCCCGCGCACCGATAGGTATCTAGAACTACTGGGCTGGAACATGATACCGATTGAAAAAAACCAAACGAAGGTGCCGATCAAAGATCTCGCGAAGAAGGTGATCTGCGAGGGCCATTTATTTCTCTCCACCAAAGAGGGCCGGAAGTTTTATCTGATGAAGCCCGGGGTCCTCATCGATCCCGCGTTCGTCAAGAAGCACGCGCCGCTGAACACGGTCTTCGAGTTCTGCTCCGTCGTGGATCCCCAGGTGAAGGAGCGCTTCGTGACGCTCCTGCGGGAGCTGAGGTACCTGCAGTTCGAGAAGGACCTGCAGCGGAAGTGCTTCGAGATCGTCGAGCACTTCCACCGGGTCTACTCCGGCGACGACCACTTCCTGAGCTTCGCCCTGGCGTGCTACGAAGAGCTCTGCGGGATCCCGTCCGAGCTGCAGCTCCGGATGCACGAGACCGACATGCACCTCTTCCGGAAGGGGATCTACTCGGGGGCCTTCGCCGTGATCACGGCCATGGCCAACGACTACTACCACTTCACCATGATCCGAGACTTCTACAACCTGACCTTCGCCCTGGACCTCGGGCTCTGCGATGCGAACTACAGCTACTACGTGGCCCAGGGGTGCAACCAGGAGAACAAGTTCCCCGGCGCCGGGAAGGCGTGGATGGAACAGGAGCACGCCTCGGAGAACGAGATCGGGGTCTTCCTCCGGCACCCCGAAGCCACCTACCGGTTGCTGAAGAAGGCCGCCGTCCTCTCGTACCCGGAGCTCGCGGAGATCGCGCTCTACCAGCACGAGCTCTCGGGCGGAAACGGGTTCCCGCGGGGCCTTAGGAAGGGGCAGATCTCGAGCTGGGAGGCGGTGGTCCTCTTCGCGGACTCCCTGGTGGAGATCAGCGACGAGTTCACCTTCGACACCCGGGTCGTCGAGTACCTCCTGAACCACGAGAGCGAGAAGCTCAAGGAACTCCCCGTCGCGAAGGTCCACCGGAAGCTCTCCAAGGGGCTCCGGTACTTCGAGGGCGAAGAGGAGACCGGGAGCTAGATGCGGAAGACGGAACGGGCCCTCGCCATTTTGAACCTCGCCGGTGCGCTCCCCGCGGAGCTCGCGGAGTACTTCGCCGCCAGGAAGATCCCGGTGGCGGAGCCGGCGTCGGCGACCGGGGCGGAAGCCTGGTCCCACATCCTCGTCCGGGACCTCGAGGACTACACCGCGCTCGAGGAAACCCATGGCCTTCGCGGCAAGGACATCAGCCTCGTCTCCCTCTCGCAGCCGAAGGACCTGCGGGCCGTCGTCGCCCACCAGGGCCACCTGGTCCTCGACGACCTCTGGCTCGCCTCGGCGTTCGGAACCCTGATCCTCGATAAGTTCTTCCAGAGCTACGGCGGGATCGAGCTCGGAGACAACTACCCCGCCTTCCAGGAGAAGGGGTCGTTCAACATCACCAATCCGTTCAGCGTCGGCGACTACTTCGACCGCGTGGTCTCCCAGGGGTTCGAGGAGGGGATCGAAGCCCTCTCGGTGAAGACCTTCCTGGATCACCTGGTGATGTACCTCACGAGCCTCCGGAACGAGGAGAAGATCGGGATGCCCATCGAAGTGACCTACGGGGCCTTCGGAGACGTCTTCGGAGTCCAGCTCCACTTCTTCGCGCAGGGCCTGAGCCTCGGGGACGTGACCCGGGCCCTCTCCTCCGCGCCGTCGCGGAGGCCCCTCGAGTACTACCTGAACACGGCGGTGCACGCCGCGGACTTCTTCGACTTCAGCTACCTCGCCTCCGCGAGCAAGGTCATCGTCACGGGCCTCTGGACGAAGGATCCGCGGATGGCCTTCGAGAACCGCGGGCTCATGTTCTCCCGCCTGGAGGCGCAGGCGAAGCTCACCCAGTACCCGAGCCTCGGAGAATCGTCGTCCCTCGTGAGCCTCGGCGGCATCGCCGACCATTCGGAGAAGGTGGTGCTCAGAGGAACCGCCGACGGGCCCCTTGAGAAAGTCACAGTGGGGGGAGCTCGCGGAGCCGAGAGTAAGGACGGCGCGATCACCGTCCATGGCCTGGCAGGATCGGAGAAGGAACCCGCGACCCGGGTGACCGGTTCGGCCGCAGCGGAGAAGGACGCGGTGACCATCGTCCAGGGCCAGGCCGCCGCCGAGAGAGACGGCGCGGCTCTCGTCAAGGGGGGCCCGGCGAAGGACGCCGACGCTGCGACCACGGTGAAGGGAGCGGGGAAGAAGACCGCCCAGGCTGGCGCCGTCGTGAAGGGCCTCTTCGACGAGGAGAGCCTCCCACCGGAGCTCTTCACGGGAGAAGTCTTCCCGAAGGAAGAAAACGTGGTCGTCGCCGGGGACCTGGAGCTTCCGGAAGCCGCGTACGCCGTCGCCTCCGAGGAGGAGATCAAGGACATCGTCACCGTCGTCAAGGGGAAGTTCGAGGAAGAGGAGCACGTCATCCGCATCGCCGGGGAGAAGCTCGACGTGGACAAGTTCGCCTTCCGGATCGCCGCGGGCATCGAGCAGGAGGCGAAGGACAATAACCTCACGCTGAAGACCCTCGGGCAGAAGCTCCCCGACGCGATCAAGAAGAGCCTCGGAGAGTTCGCCACCGTCGTCGGGAAGTCCGTGGACGACCTCTCGAGCCACGAGCTCGATAGCTTCAAGGTCAAGCACCTCCCGCAGATGGTCCAGACGGTCGTCAAGGAAGTCAGCGCCGACGGAGGCCTCACGGCGAGGCTTAGGATCGAAAACGACAAGCTCAAGGCTCAGATAAAATCGCTCCACTCGGAGCTCAAGATCATCAAGGACTCCCGGACCCAGATGGCCCAGATCCAGGCCCGGGCCGTCCAGAAGGCGTCGGAGATCAAGCCGAAGGCCCGGGACGCGGAGGACGCGCTCCGGAGAGAGTTCCAGCGGAAGCTCGACGCCCGGAAGGTCCTCGACGACACCGAGTCCAAGAAGCTCGCCGAGCTCCTCGAGGAGGAGGGCCGGCTCCTCCGGGAGGCGCGCGAGGCGGAGATCAAGACGAAGCGGATGAGCCTCGAGATTCACCAGAAGGACTCCTTCTTCCAGCAGGAACTGGAGAAGGTCCAGAAGCAGGTGAAGGCCAAGGACTTCATGCTGATCAAGTCGAAGGAAACGTTCACCAAGCTCCTCGCGACGAAGGACAAGGAGATCACCGATCTCTACCAGAACGTCGAGCAGCTCACGAAGGCCCTCGCCACCAACCTGGCCCAGCTCAAGGCCGCCGCCAGAGAGGAAAAGCAGAGCAAGGAGCCGAAAGGGGGAGACGGCTTCAAGGTGCGGATGGAGAACGAGACCCCGGCCCCGAACATCATCGTCACCGGCGACCAGGCCTCGAAGGACGAGAGCCGGAAGCTCAACATCCTGAACACCAAGCTCCAGAACCAGGTCGACTCGAGCAAGAAGGAGCTGGGCAAGCTCACCGAGCGCGCGTCCTCCGACCACGCCCTCATCATGAGCCTCCGGCAGGAGAAGGCTAAGCTCGAGCAGCTCCTGAAGAAGACCATGGCCGAGACGACCAAGGAGAAGACGACGGCGAGCGCGCCGAACGACCAGGAGCTCAAGCGGCTCCAGGCGCAGAACCAGGTCCTCGAGACGCAGCTCCGGGACGCCGGCGTGAAGGTGAGCACGCTCGAGAGCAAGATCCTCGAGCTCTCCAAGCAGCAGAAGCCGGTGGGGGCCGTCGACGAAGCGTCGAAGGTGAAGATCACCCACCTCGAAGCTTCGGTGAAGAAGCTCACCATGGACATCGTCGAGAGCAGGAACCAGGGCGCGGACATGAAGAAGGAAATCAACAAGCTTCGGCAGGAAAAAACCGGCCTCCAGAATCAGATAGAGAAAATGAAAAAAGACTCTTTCAAAGAGAAGGGTGCGGCGCCCAAAAAGCCTGGTGGAGGCAAAGCAGCTTGATTGTTCTTGCCAACCTCGGTCCGTTTAAGCATACTCACATTTCTCGCATTGCCTGATGCCCGGTTGGTGGAATTGGTAGACACGCTAGACTTAGGATCTAGTGCGCAAGTGTGGGGGTTCGAGTCCCTCACCGGGCACCACTTAAGACGATCAGCCTCCGAGTCTTTTTTACACACCTCACATCCTCCGCTTGATGCCCCGGAGAGTTTTTCCTACCTTCCGTAGGGAAGATCCTCCCTCATCCAGGTGCTCGCTATGAAACACTTCATCCTTCTGGCAATCCTCCTCTCCCAAGCTGCGGTCGCACAGAACTTCGACTGTACCTGGAAGTCCTCCGCCGACTTCCCACGGCTCGATTGGCAGATCAAGCCCGAGACCGCTCTTGGCCTCCGCGGAACGAGGCTCACTTTCAGGTTCACCTCGGACTCCGGAAAGAAGATGAGTGCGGAACTCCGGGAGGCGAGGCAGCCGTCGGGCTCCGCGAATGAGTCTCGGATCTTCTTCCCGGCAGCTTTCCCGGCCAAGGTTCTCCTTTCGGAGAAGGTGGCCCTGAACGCCATCGTCTTGCACCCGAATAAGGAGTTCACTGTGCGGACGCTCGTCACGAGACAGAACGCTCCGCAGATGCCTGATGCTGCTCGCGGGATCTGCCGGTAAGGCCGAGCCCCGCCTCCGGCGTGGACCCCCTAACGGCTCTCGAAGTGCCTCCTAAACTTGCCACCTCCCACCGGCCCCCGGTCCCTCGGGTAGTCCTCGACGTCCGCATAACCTTCCGGATTGCTTCGGGCGAATCCCTCCATTCGTCATCTTTCAAAAAGATAAAGAAAGAAGCTCAACGAACCGATAAATAATAGAACGAATCAGAAGATTTATCCGGACCCGGGTTTCGATTTGAAAGAGGCGAAAATGAAACTATCAAGACTAGCCTTCACAGCGATTCTGTTCTCCACCCTGACCCACGGGCAGGACCCCGCGGAGATGAGCGCGCGCGCGAAGGCGCGCCGGCTCTACCTGTCGCTCACGGGTGTGTCTCCGTCCAAGGGTGAGCTCGACACGCTCGAGGCGAAGCTCGCGGCGGGGAACAAGAGGGAGGCGGCCCTGGACGTGATCGACCAGCGGAGCAACATCCGCAACGGCGGCGCCTTCTACAACGTCACCGTGAAGGACATGGTCACGCCGTGGACCAACAAGGACGGCTCGACCCTCGCCCCGCTCAACGACATGTCGGCCACCATCATCGGCTGGGTCCGGGACAACAAGCAGTTCAACAAGATCCTCTACACCGACACGGTCTACAAGGCCTCCGGCGTGACCTTCAAGGGAGAGCTCAAGTACTTCCCCCGGGCGAGCTACCCGTCCTCCGTCCCGAACGCCCAGCAGCTCTGCGACCGGGACCTCAGCGCCGCCGACCGGGCGATCCAGAACAACTACTGGATCATCTACAACAACCCGCTCAACCCGAACGACCTCAATGACAAGAAGTGCCGGGTGACGAAGTTCTCCAAGACGGACCTCGATAACTACTACAACATCAACGCCCTCTACCTCCCGCACCTGGACCTCGTCATCGAGACCAACCTCATCGACGCCACCAACAACCACTACGAGTCCATCAGCTCCCAGGGCCTGGACCTCGGAGACACGAAGCTCCTGAACCACACCAGCCAGGAAGTGAAGATCCACGCGTACCCCATCGCCATCTCCGGGATCCTCTCCACCAGAGCGTACGGGGCGGCCTACGTGATCGCCGGAACGAACCGGGCGCCGGTCGCGTTCGCGATGAAGAACTTCCTCTGCAAGGAGATGGAGGAGCTCAACGACACGACGATCCCGGACTACCGCGTGCGCCGGGACATCGACCGCTCTCCGGGCGGGACGAGCTCCACCTACAAGAACCGCTGCGTGGGCTGCCACGCGGGGATGGATGGCCTGGCGGGGGCCTACGCCTACTACGACTTCGTGAACGACAAGCTCATCTACAAGCCCGGGGTCGTGAGCTCGAAGATGAACCACAACGTGGTCTTCAACGAGGGCTTCGTGACCCAGTCGGACCAGTGGACGAACCTCTGGGTCGAGGGCCAGAACGCCAAGCTCGGCTGGAGCTCGAGCACCGTCGGGGAAGGGGTCCGCTCCTTCGGGATGATGCTCTCGGAGACCGAAGCGTTCCACTCCTGCATGGCCAAGCAGGTCTACGAGAAGGTCTGCTTCCGGAAGGTGAAGTCCACCTGGGACCAGACCCGCGTCGCCCAGCTCACCCAGGCCTACAAGAACGATAACTTCAACATGAAGAACCTCTTCATCAACGCCTCTCTCACCTGCCTGGAGGACTAATGAGAACGAAGACTGCCGTTAACCTCCTCCTCCTCGTCGCCCTCGGAAGCCTCCTCTCCTGCGTGCAGGAGAAGAAGCCGGAGCCGGTCTCTCCCGCCTCCAACAACCTCGGCGGCGGATCCACCTCCGGCGGAACGACCGGCGGCGGGACACAGCTCGTCGCCACCTCGGTGAAGGTGAAGAACTACAACCAGTCCAACATGACCCTCTAGAAGCTCACCGGCGTCAACCG
>SXUH01000418.1 GCA_005791855.1 Bdellovibrionales bacterium | reverse complement strand
GACCTACGTGGAGCTTTGCAAGGAGTTCCAGCGGGACTACCCTCGGCACCACTGGGCCCAGAGGCCCTGGGAAGCTCCGCCGATCCTCCTCAAGTCGCAGCTGGGTAAGAAATAAGCTAGAGCTCCTTGAAGCGCGGAACGGTCTTCCCCTCCACCGTCACGTCTTCCAGGAACATCGACAGGGGCCGCACCCAGGTCCGGCCGAGGTCGTTCTCGTAGAGGCACTCGTAGACCACGAGCTCCTCCAGCGTCTCCGAGTGGCGGGCGGTCCCGGTCACGAGGTACTTCTTCCCCTTGTAGTGCTGGTACTGCTTTCCGACGGCGAGCTTTCTTACCATGTGAGTTTTTCCAAAAAGAGGTACGGCAGGATCCCGATGAGGATGAGCAGCACGAGGCCGATCAGGTACGGGAGCATCTGGCCCAGGGGCATGTCCTTGTTGACCACCACGTCCTTGAAGGGATTCTTCCCCAGGAAGAGCCGGGAGTAAATCAAAAAGAAGAGGATCCCGTTGAGGCAGGTGGCGAAGATGTGCCCCAGCCCCAGGAGCGGCTGGTAGTCGAGGATCCCGGTGATCACCAGGTCCTCCACCACGAAGGAGGCCCCCAGCGGCACCCCGATCATGCAGAAGCCGAAGAGGCAGAAGAGCGTGGAGAGCTTCGGGTAGTACTGGGCCAGGCCGAGGTGGCGGCTCGCGCGCTCAAGGCCGAAGGAGTGCTTGATGTAATCGAGGATGGAGAAGAGGCCCGCCCCGGAGATGGAGATCACCATCATGTGGAGGTAGGATCCCTTCACCGCCACCGCATCGGCCTGCAGCCCCGTGAGCAGCAGCGACGACTGGGCGACGTAGAAGTAGGTGGTGGCCCGCACCGGGGTCTCCTCCGAGAGGCCCCTGAAGGACCAGTAGACCGAGGAGAGGATCGACAGGGACAGGATGAGGATCTTGAAGCTACTCGGGTCCGTCTTCAGGGTCGGGAGGAGGAACTGGACGAAGAGCAGGACCCCCGCGCGGGAGAGGAAGACGCTCGCCGTCTCGTACCAGGCGAAGCTCCCCACCATGTCGTGGACCCAGGAGTGGAACGGGAAGAGGCCGTGGGACTGGTAGATGATGATGAAGGCCAGGAGCAGGACGGGCCAGGTGAAGAAGGTCACCGGCATCTCCGTCATCGGCGTGACGAGGAGTCCCCGGAGGCTCGCGAAGTACAGGAGGAGCACGAAGCAGGTGAGGGCCATAAGGTGCTGCTTGAGGTAGGTGGCCCCGCCGTAGGTGGAGTTGGTGACGGCGTCCCGGACGATGGTCACGGCGGGAAGGCAGCGCTGGAAGAGCCAGAAGAGGAAGAACGTCGGGAGGTTGTTCGAGAGGATGATCCCCAGGCCCCCGGCGATGTAAAAGAGGAAGGATTCCGAGAGCGTCACCGTCCGCCGGCTGGGGTAGAGGCCCAGGAAGAGCGAACCGCAGAAGAGGGCCGCGACGAAGACGCTGATCTTGTTATAGCGGATGTCGAAGAACGAGTGGACCGCCAGCGACGTGTTGAAGTCCCGGGTGAAGAAGATGTAGGTGAAGTAGACGAAGAGGCCCCCGAGGAGTCCGATGGCGTAGCTCTGCCTGCGGTTTTCCCGGGAGTAGAAGTTCGAGAAGATCGCCGAGCCGAAGGTCACCCCCAGCGGCAGGACGTCGACGAAGGCCCCGGGTAGGGTCATAGCCGCCCCCGTCCCAGGATCCGCTTGAGGAACTTCCTGTCCACCTCCATGGAGTACTTCTCCCAGCGGATGTAGAGGTTGGCCGGGGCGCTCACGGCCCTGATGAGGAGCCCGGTGAAGTAGTCCAGGTGGAACCCGTGGAGAGCGTGGATGAAGAGCCGCTCCTTGGCCTCCGCCGTGAGGTACTTCCCGAACGGGGAGGGCCGGTCGATGCGCACGTCCTGCTCGACGGTCGGGTTCTCGAAGAAATCCTGGATGAGCGAGGAGGAGCGCAGGAACTGGTAGGTCCGGAAGCTCGCGTGAGCCACCATGTGGAAGAGAGCGAAGCTCGTGAACCCCAGGGCGATCTCCAGGTAGATGATCCCCACCTGGGTGATGGTGGCGTAGGCGAGCATGGTCTTGGCATCGCTCCGGGTTCGCCCGACGAGGCTCGCGTAGGCCGCCGAGGCGAAGCCGATGGCGCCGATGAGGACCAGGAGCCCCGGGAACTGCGAGAGGAAATCATAGAACCGGAGCAGGAGGAAGGGTCCCAGGTGCACGGAGAGGGCGCCGTAGAAGATCGCGCTGGATGGGGTCGGACCTTCCATCGCCGTGGGAAGCCAGGAGCTCATGGGGAGCTGCCCGGCCTTGGCGAGGGACGCCCAGACGATGAAGATTCCGATGAAGCGGACCCCGAGCTGGGCTCCGTGGTGTTGCTCCCGGACGAGCGCGGGGATGAGGTAGAAGTCCGTGGAGTGCAAGAAGTGGTGCGCCCAGGCGCTGGCCGCGAGGAGGCCCATGTCGCAGATCCGGTAGGTGACGATGGCCTTGAGCGCGTGCCGCACCGGTTGGTTCTGGGTGTAGAAGTAGCTGATGAGGAGGACGGACGTCGTCCCGACGAGCTCCCAGCCGGCGAAGAGCAGATCGAGGGACCGGGCAAAGGAGACGATGATCAGTCCGAACAGGAGGATCGAGAGGAGGAAGACGAACCGGAAGTACCCCTCTTCCCGGTGCAGGTAGTTCCGGGAGAACTTGAAGATGATCCCGATGAGGGCGCAGGTGAGGAAGGCGTAGGTGGCCCCGAGGAGGTCCACGATGAACCGGGTCTTGAACCGGTACTCCCCCACGGTGATCCAGTCTTCGTAGTCCAGGAGCAGGAACCTCGGCGCCTCGGCGAAGGTCGCGGCCCACAGGGCGAGTCCCACGAGCGCCATGAAGAAGGAGAAGTACTTCACTCCTTCCGAGAGGTACCTCTCCGGGACCGGGAGCTTCGTGAAGAAGAGCAGCCCGAGGAAGAGGATCCAGAGGAAGGGAGTGACGAGGAGGGCCTGGAACAGGATCTCGATCATGCGTCGATCTCCGCGAAGTCGTCCTGGGTCTTGGTGACGAGCTCGGTGGAGTCGTGGAAGTGCCGGAGCGGAACCAGGTCGAGCTCGAGGACCTCGAACTCCCGGTGCCCGAAGCGCCACCAGGTCCGGGTCTCTGGGTCGAAGACCACCAGGCGCATCCAGTGGTTGCGGAGGATGTTCCGGAGGCGCGGGTGTCCGTCGAAGATCTCCCGCACCCTCCCGAGGGGCGCCTCGATGATGGTCAGGTTGCGGATGGGCTCGTGGATCTCCACCATCTGCCGGGCCAGGCCGATGCGCAGGTCGCTCATGGACCCGGTCATCACCCCCAGGAGTGAGGTGAGGTTTAGCGGCAGCTTCGAGCCGCAGCCGAAGTTATCGTTATCCACGCAAGAAAAGTAGTAGTCCATGTTGATGTTCACGCACACCGGGATCGCCCCGAGGATGACGTTCCGGAGGACGTCGCTCCCCGCCTCCGTTTCCCAGTCGTAGGTGATGAGGAAGGAACGGCGGTTGAGGAAGAGGCCGCGGGTGAGGTCCCTCTTCCCCACGATGGCCAGGGCGTTGGAGGAGTGGCCGTACTCCGGTCTGGGCTGCGCCAGGTCCAGCGCCCGTTCTTTCACGTGCTTCACCGCCGCAGCGCTCGACGCCCGGGCCTCCTCGGAGCTGAAGCGCTGGCAGCGCTCGAAGGCGTTGCGCTCCCCCACCGTCTTGAGATTCTTCCGCAGCCTTTCGAAGTCCTCCCGGTGCCGCTCCGGGCGGTTCTCGAGATCGAAGAAGAGGAACTCATCGGTGCAGGTGTCGTGGAAACCGGAGACGAAGGCCGTCTCGTCGGGCACGTCCATTCCGAGGAGCGCGAGCTCCCTGCGGACCTCCGGATCGTTGGCCATCTTGGCGAAGGCCCGGGAGTTGGGGATGCCGGCGTTCCCGCCGCAAGCGCCGCAACCGTAAGCCTGCTTAAATGGATTGTTGCTACTGGAAGACCCGTGGCCCACGAGGACCACCAGGGTGGAGACCGGAGCCTTGAAGCCGCACATCTTCAGGATTGTGGAGACGATCTGGGCCATCTCCTTCTTGGTATAGCCCTGTCCCGGCTCCCCCTGCTCGATGGAGAGCTCGGTCTTCGGCGACGGGCTAAGCAAGCGTAGAAGTTTCTTCGCGATGACCCGGCTCTGCCGCGGGAAAAAAATCTGGGAGAACATGGGAACCACGCTCAGGACTCCCAGGACGATGGTGGAGAAGAATCCTCGGAAGAGGGTCCGGGAGTTGTAGTAGAGGGAGAGGTCCGATCCGCCCCGGAGCGCGTGGAGCTTCCGGAAGCTCACCCCGTGCTCCGGGTCCTGCGGGACCTCTCTCACGATCCGGCGCGGGGTGATCACCGGAGGGCACTGGGCGACGAGGCGCCTGCTCCTGAGGCTCGCGAACTTCATGTCGACGCCGAAGAACCCCACCACGCCGTAGGTGCGCACGTCCGGGTCGACCTCCTCCAGGTGCCGGCGGACGGATTCCTCGCGGTCGTCGATGCAGAAGAGGACCTGGGCGGAAGGGAGGTCGGCCCTGGGCCTTGCGCGCTGGGTGTGGGAGGAGAGAGCCTCGAGCGCTTCCCGGTAGTAGTGGTGCTCGTAGGCTTCGTGCCACAGCCGGATCCGGTGGAGGTTCTCGGCTTCGTCGATCTCGTCGATGAGCCGCACCAGCTCGGCCCCGCAGAACCGCTGCATCCAGCGCTCGTCGAGCTTGAAGCTCTGGGTGATCTGGTAGAGGGCCAGGGCGAGCTGGTAGCTCTTGAGCTCGTAGGTTTCTTCCCGGCCGTGGATGAAAGTCAGGTCCAGGGAGTGGGCCCTGGCGTGCCAGTCGTCGATGGAAGCCTCGAGCACCACAAGGGCCGCGAGGAAGTCGACGAGCTTGATGGCCGGGGCCTTCACCGTGGCCTGCCAGGGCTCGAGTTCGAGCTTGTTGACCATCCCGGCCCAGCCCTTGAGGTCGAAGAGGATCTCCAGGAGGTAGGACTCCCAGACCTCTTCCGGTATGTTCTTCCTGGAAAGTTCCAGGACGATGATCTCCTCGGGGCTCCGGTCCCGGAGGCTCCGGAGCCTCTCCGCAGCCACTCGCTCCCAGTCGGTGGCGAAGTCCCGCGTGCATTCGAGGCTCGCACGGAAGAAGTGCCAGAAGCCCTTCTCCGCGAACGGGTTGGACCAGAAGCTCTGGCCCTGGTCGAGGTAGCTGGAGATGAGGCGGATGACGAGGGGGTGGATGCTCAGGGAGAAGGATTCGTTGTGGTGCTTCTCCCAGTAGCCCTTCGCCCGCCACTTCACCGGCGAACGAGAGAGGACCAGCCGCTCGCCGTCCATCTTCCGCCGGCACTGGTCCCAGAGGTGGGAGTCGAGGAGCTCGGGCTGCGGACTGTAGGGCCTGGCCCGGTCGTCGTCGTTGAAGGCGAGCTCGGAGAACATCAGCCGGTAGAAGAACTCCTTCGGCGAGAGACCCAGCATCGCGAGCGACGGGATGGCCGGGTAGTTGCCGAGGTAGTGCTCGATGGCGAGGAAGATGTCCTTCTCGGTGATCTTCCCTTCTTTGAACCGGTCGGTGTACCTCTGCTCGGGCCAGTAGGGGTTCGCCCGGTAGAGGATCCCGGCCTCCCGGACGGCGTCGTGGAAGTCCTTCCCCTCGAACAGCTGGAGGACATTGTTGTGGACGAAGCCGTGCAGGGGGTTCTGGATGGGGAGCTTGGTCCGGATGCTAGCAAGAATTTTTTCGAACGAGGCCTGGCCTTGGTTTCCTGGATTCATGTGACCCTTGAGCTGTATGCTTAGATACTACTCTTCGGCGGAGGTATTTCAAGCGGATGAAGAATTTTTAATTGTTTGTTGAGAGCGGACGGGAAATAATATCCAAGGCCGGAAGGCCTTTAACCGATGCGAATGGTCCGCTTATCCTCTGAGGAACTTACACATGGAACGACCGATCCCCACGATACTCTTCCTCCACGGAGCCCTCGGCACCTCCGCGGAGCTCGCTCCCCTCATGCACATCATGGAGGAGAAGGGGTTCCCCTGCGCGAGCTTCAACTTCCGGGGCCACGGCAAGAACGCCACCATGCCCGAGAGCTTCCGCATCGACCAGTTCGCCCAGGAGCTGGAGCACTACCTCAAGCAGCACAGGCCCAAGCACGTGGTGGCCTTCGGCCACTCCATGGGTGGCTACGTGGCCCTCTACCACAAGGCAAACTACGACGACTCTCCCTTCGAGGCCATCTTCGCCTACGGCACCAAGTTCAACTGGTCCGAGAGCTCCGTGCACAAGGAGCTCAACATGCTCAACCCCGACCACCTGGTGGAGAAGTTCCCGGCCTACGCCCTGGCCCTGAACGAGAAGCACGGCGAGAACTGGAAGCACCTGATGAAGAACACCGCCCACCTGATGCAGAACCTGGAGCGGCTGGACGGGCTCACCCGCGAGGACCTCCACGACATCCACATCCCCGTGGTCCTCCTCCTGGGAGACCAGGACCGGATGGTGACCAGCGAGGAGACCCTCTCCACCGCCGCGAAGCTCCCGAAGTCCCAGGTGAAGACCATCTCCCACTCCAAGCACGAGATGGAGCGGGCCAACCTGAAAGAAATTTCTTCGATCCTCACCGAGTTCCTGCGGTGAGGCCGGGCTCCGACTGCGGAGCCCGGTGCCGGCTTACTTGAGCATCCCCTGCTCTTTCATGGCCTTCGCCACCGCAGGCCTTGCGGCCACGCGACCCATGAAGGCTTCGACGTTCCCCCACTTCCCGAGGTTGATGTCGAAG
>SXUH01000417.1 GCA_005791855.1 Bdellovibrionales bacterium | reverse complement strand
TGGACATGAAGGAGCTCCAGAACACGGTGATCTGGAACAAGCCGAAGTTCGACGGGGAAGCCTTCAACAAGGCCCTCGAGCAGTACCTCCTGAAGCTCCAGGCCTTCAAGCAGAAGTACCATGGCCTCACCGAGTCGACCCAGGTGGACCTCGCGATCATCGCCACCCGGCTCTTCTCGGAAGTGTACATGCACGTGGGCCTCTCCATCCAGGCCCTCCGGCCTCAGGGGATGGACGACGCCACCTACAAGGACTTCAAACCGGCCATGGGGCAGCTCGCGGGCCAGTTCACCACGGTCGCCAACCAGTACAACGTCTCTCTTGATAAGGCGATCAAGGACAAGGAAACCCTCGCCTGGGGCTCGCGCTCCATCGCGTCGGTGGAGAAGGTCGAGAACCCGGTGTTCTCGTTCTTCACGGGCCTCACCATGGACAAGAGTAAGGTGAAATAATGAAAGCACTCCTACCCATCCTCACCCTCGTCTTCCTCGCCGCCTGCGCGAACCAGCGCCTCGACCGTCGGATCGACGAGGCCGGCTGGGACTCCCTCGCGGACGAATCGTACCTCCGGTGGGGGGAGAAGCGCCTGAAGACCCAGTCCGGGAAGGAGCACGAGGTCACCAAGTGCTACCAGGGCAAGTCCCGGGAGACGCTGACCAAGTACCGGAAGGAGTACCTGACCAAGAGCCAGACCTCGTACTACTGGCTCCACATCGGGAACTGCTACTTCGTGGAGAACCTCTGGTCCAAGGCCGAGTTCTTCTACCGGCTGAGCCTCGACGAGGCCAAGGCCCCGGAGATCAAGTCCATCGCCCTCAACAACCTGGGCCTGTTGCACTTCAAGTACGAGCAGTGGGAGAAGGGGAAGACCTACCTCAAGCAGAGCATCGCCCTGGCGCCGAACTTCAAGGTCCCGCGCTACAACATGTCCCAGCTTTACCTGCAGTTCGGCTTCTACGACAAGGCCATCGAGGTCCTGAGCAACCCGGCCTTCAGCAGCAACAAGGACATCGACGTCTACTTCTCTCTCGCCAACGCCTACCTGTACAAGGGCGACCTGAACATGGCGGCCCAGTACTTCCGGCTCATCCCGCCGGAGCAGTTCAAGAGAGAAGACATCGCGGCCACCTACGCCCTGTACCTGATCCGCACCGGGAAGGTGAAGCAGGCCAAGAAGGTCATGGCCGAGCGCGAACGCAGCGGGGTCCTCGAGATCACCGCGATCTCCCAGAAGATAGAAAAAATACTCGCTCAGAGAATGAAAGAGGAATAGGTTATGACAACTACAATGCAAGGCCAATTTAGCCTGAAGTGTCTGGACAAGCGGCTCACGAACGCGCTCATCCTCGACAAGCAGAAGACGCTGGTGGGCTCGGACCCGAAGTGCGATCTGGTGATCACCGATCCCTCGGTCTCTCCCATCCACGCGTTCATCAGCCTCATCGGGACCGAAGGGATCCTGGTCAAGGACCTTGGCTCGGACTCGGGCATCTTCGTCAACGGAAGCCGCGTCTCCGAAGCCTCTCTCTTCAACGGCGACGTCCTGACCATCGGGAACATGAGCTTCTGCGTGGAGTCCCTCCAGGACGACGTCCCGGCCTTCCAGGCGCCGGAGAAGACCTCTCCGAAGCTCCAGGTGCCGAAGGCGACGCTGCCGAAGGTGGACCACATCGAGCTCCCGCCGAAGCCGGGCTTCGTGTTCATCGACGGCGAGTACTGCGACATCGCCTTCGACGACAGCCGGTACAGGCCCCTCCAGACCCTCCCGGAGCTCAAGGTCGACGGCGAGTACATCGACGTCGACTCCGCCGTCGAGCCCCTGGAGATCGTCCACGAGGTCAAGGGCAAGCGCCTCGAGATCATCAACTACGTCAACGGGCAGATGCTCGACGTCTCCTACCTGACCCTCGACAACGGCGACTACTACCTCAGCCCGAAGAAGGGGTCGAAGAAGGAGATCCAGTTCCACACCGTCGCCCGGACCAAGATCTTCGGCGTGCAGGGAGGGGAGCTCCGGTTCTACCCGACGGACGCCGTGACCCCGTCCATCGACTGGGAGAAGATCACCCTCAAGGACCCGGTCTTCCTCACCCGCGGCACCGAGCAGCTCTCCATCCGTCTCGTGTCCAACACCCACGCCTGGCGGGGGATCCCGATGTTCTACCGGGACCGGGAGTTCTTCGAGCAGGGGATCAAGGTCTTCGCGGGGGTCCTCCTTCCGCTCCTCCTGCTCCTCTTCGTGACCCTTCCGAAGCCGGAAGAGGTGAAGGAAGAAGTGGCCGTGATCTACACCATCACCAAGCCCAAGCCGATCGAGAAGAAGCCGGACGAGACCGTGGTGGAGAAGTCCGAAGCCGCGACGGAGAAACCCGTGGAGACGCCGGAGATGGCTCACAAGGAAACCGAACAAGAGAAGGCAAAGACTCCGACCATGGCCGAGGGCTCGGCGGAGAAGAAGGTCGAGGCCAAGAACACGATGCCGGAGCCGAAAAAGGTCCCGGTCACCCCGGCTCCGACCGTTGCGAAGCCGGCTGCAACTCCGGCCCCGAAGCCGGCGGCCAAGCCCGCTCCGGCCGCCGCCGCCAAGGCGACGCCGACGCCTGCACCGGCCCCGGTGAAGGCCTACGAGTTTAAGAGCTCCGTCGCCTTCAACTCCCTGGTGGGGAGCGCTCCGAACATCAACACTCAGGGCGGCGGCGGTGCCGCGAGGAACGCCGTGAAGGACGCGACCTTCAACGCCGGGAACTCCGACTCCGGTCCCATGGTCACCGGCTCGGCCGTGGGGGTCGGGAAGTTCAACGGTGCTGACAGCAAGGGCTCCGGAACCGCTTCCTACGGCTCCAAGGGCCTGGCGTCGAAGAAGGGCTTCGACTCTTCCTACCTCGAGCCGAAGACCGTGGTCATGGGTTCCATGGACCCGGAGCTCCTCCGGAAGATCCTTCGTGAGTACATCCCGCAGTTCCGCCACTGCTACCAGCAGGAGCTCATCGGCAAGAGCGAGAACGTCAAGGGTGTCGTCGACCTCCAGTTCACCATCGGTGCCAACGGGAAGGTCGCCAAGTACAACGTGAAGGTGAAGGACGCCCAGTTCTCCGCCAAGGGCCAGGGGTGCATGGGCCAGGTCCTGGGCCTCATCGACTTCCCGAAGCCGAAGGGCGGTGGGGTGGTCGACGTCCGCCAGCCACTGAGCTTCCTAGCTGAGACGGAGAAGATCTAATCGACTCACTAACCAAAGGGTCCGGGGCTTGAAGAAGCCCCGGGCCCTTTTTCATTTTCCCTAATCTTCGAGCATGCTCCGGAGCATCCACGCACTCTTCTAGTGGAGCTTCATCCGCTGAGTCAGGAGGTCCGCGGTGGGTTCGTCCGATGCCCGCTCGACCACGCCGAAGATCGACCGCGCGGTCCGGATCACGGCTTCCTGTCCTTCCATCAGGTGCCGGATCATCTCCCGGGCGTTCGGCTGCCCCGGGATCTCCTTGATGGAGCTGAGCTTGATGAACTCCGCGTAGGTTCCCGGCGCCGGGTAGCCGAGGGCCCGGATCCGCTCGGCGATGGTGTCCACCGCGAGGGCGAGTTCGGTGTACTGGTTTTCGAACATCAGGTGGAGCGTGTTGAAC
>SXUH01000416.1 GCA_005791855.1 Bdellovibrionales bacterium | reverse complement strand
TCGTCTGGAGAATTCTTAAACGCTGAGATGGTCGCTTCATCGCCCCTCCCGATGTAAAATTTATAAACGCTACTGCCAGGTGGTCTTTGGTAAGGTAATCCCACCCGAAATAATACCTCAGCTTAGGATGCCTATGAAAACCAAACTTTCCTTGATCCTCCTCGGTTCTTGCCTTTCTCTCTCTTCATTTGCTCAGCAGGTCGTCTGGGACTGTAAGTTCCTTAGCCATCCAAGTAAGATCGGTGGGGTGCAGGGAGTGATGATCCTCAAGGTCGGTCCGAACTTCAAGATGGTCCTCTACCCGAACGGTCCCCAGTACCGAGTCCAGAGCTGGGACGTGAAGGAAGAAAGGACAGCGGCCGGCCAGTTCATCGGCGCCTACGTTCAGTATGACCGCAGCGGGATGGATTGGAACAAGCTCGTCCTCGCCAAGGACAGCAGGGTTCCAACTGGGATCATGGGGATCAAGCGACTCTACCAGGGAAGTCGTGACGGTCGTTATGAGATCCTGGAATACGAGCACACCGTCTGTAGAAAGTTTTAAGGCATTCGTCGCAAAGCAGTAGAGTAAAGAAGAATTGAATTCTGTAGTGTTCTAATTTACTATACTTGCTGTGAAATCAATTCTCGTAATCTTATTGATGGTGCTCACTCTTGTTTCGGCAATGGCCGCTGAATTTAACTGCCTGTGCTTTGAAGCTGACCTGACTAGTCATTCCGCCGACAGCGAGTCTTCTAGCTCGAAGGCAGATTCCGGGGAGCACTGCCAGCACACGTGCACTCAGTGTCACTTTGCAGCACTTATCCCACTTGTACTTACGATTACCTCTCCGGAAAGTTCTCTCAGTACAGATCCTCCAACATCCATCCAGCAAACCATAGAAGTTCCCCTGACGGTCTACAGGCCGCCCATAGCATAATCCTTCATCATATTTTGAACTCAAATCTCGTAAGGATCATTCGTGCTTAACTCAATCATCAAGCTGGCGTTACGCCAAAGACTCGCCGTCGTTGCGATAAGTATCATCCTGCTCGTCCTCGGGACCTGGCAGGCCCTGAACCTTCCGGTGGACGTCTTCCCGGATCTCAACAGGCCGGTGGTCACGGTGATGACCGAGGCCAAGGGGCTTGCCCCCGAGGAAACCGAAGTCCAGATCACCATGCCCATCGAGAACGTCTTGAACGGTCTCCCGGGTCTCATCCGCATCCGGTCCAGTAGCGGAGCGGGGATCTCGATCGTCTACGCGGAGTTCGACTGGGGCACGGACAACTTCAAGAACCGGCAGATCGTGACCGAACGGCTGCAGCTCGCGAAGGAAAAACTCCCAGCGGAGATCACGCCGGTCATGACTCCGAGCTCTTCCATCATGGGGGAGATCATGTTCATCGGCCTGACCTCGCCCTCCGAGAAGGTGAGCCCCATGGAGCTCCGAACCCTGGCGGAGTGGACCATAAGGCCCCGGCTCCTGGCCATCCCGGGCGTGAGCCAGATCGTCACCATCGGCGGGGACCTGAAGCAGTACCAGATCCTGGTGTCGGCCGAGAAGATGCAGGCCAAGGGGCTCACCATCGAAGACCTCAAGCACTCCCTCGCGGAGATCGGCCAGAACACCTCCGGAGGCTTCATCGACATCGGGGCCAAGGAATTCCTCATCCGCACCATCGGCCGCGCCGAATCGATCCACCACATCGAAGAGGCCTTCGTGGGGGTGCACCTCGGGAATCCGGTGACGGTGAAGGACATCGCGGAGGTCAAGATCGGCTCGCACTTCAAACGGGGCAACGGGTCCGTGAACGGCGTGCCGTCCGTCGTCATGACCATCCAGAAGCAACCGACCGCGGAGACGGTGAAGCTCACCCGGACGATCGAAGGGGAGCTGGAGAAGCTCAGGCCCGCGCTGCCGGCGGGGGTGGAGATCAAGTCGGACCTCTTCAAGCAGGCCCACTTCATCGAGAACTCCATCGGCAACGTCACCGAAGCGCTGCGGGACGGGACCGTCATGGTCTTCATCATCCTCATGCTCTTCCTCCTCAACTGGCGGACCACCTTCATCACCCTCACGGCGATCCCGCTCTCCTTCGTCCTCACGGCCATCATCTTCAAGCTCTTCGGGATCAGCGTGAACACCATGACCCTCGGGGGCCTCGCGGTCGCCATCGGGGAGCTGGTGGACGACGCCATCGTGGACGTGGAGAACGTGCACCGGAGGCTCAACGAGAACGGCCGGCTCCCGGCTCCGAAGCCGGTCCTGAAGGTGATCTACGAAGCGTCGGCGGAGATCCGGAACTCCATCGTCTTCTCCACCGTCATCGTCGTGCTGGTGTTCGTCCCGCTCTTCGCACTGGGTGGGCTCGAAGGGAAGCTCTTCGCCCCGATGGGGGAGGCGTACGTCATCTCCATCCTGGCTTCCCTCTTCGTCTCGCTCACCGTGACCCCGGTCTTGTGCTACTACCTCCTGGGCCGGCACCGGGAGGTGGTGAAGGAAGAGAAGGAAGGGTTCTTCGTCCGCTTCTTGAAGCTCCGGGCCGGGCAGCTCCTGGACCACACCCTCAACAGGCCCGGCGTCATCATCGCGGGCACGGGCCTCGCCTTCCTGGCGGCCCTCGCCGCGGTCCCCTTCATGGGCCGGGACTTCCTGCCGACCTTCAACGAAGGGTCCGCGACCCTCGGGCTCCAGGCAACGCCGGGGATCTCGCTGGCGGAGTCCAACGAGAAGGGGTTGCGAGTGGAGAAGGCCCTCCTCACCATCCCGGAGGTGAGGTCCACCACCCGGAGGGTTGGCCGCGCGGAGATGGACGAGCACGCCGCGGGCGTGAACTGGAACGAGATCGACGTGGACTTCAGGGCCGGAGGGAGAGAGCGGGAAGCGCTCTTCGACGAGATCCGGGAGAAGATCCGGGCCGTCTGGCCCGAGGTCTTCGTCAACGTCGGCCAGCCGATCTCCCACCGCCTCGACCACATGCTCTCCGGAGTCCGCTCGCAGGTGGCGCTGAAGATCTTCGGCCCCGACATCGTCGAGCTCCGCCGCCTCGGGGGCGAGGTCTACGAGAAGATTAAAGACATCAAGGGCATGAAGGACCTGCAGGTCGAACCCCTGGTCCAGATCCCGCAGCTGAAGGTCTTCATCGATAAGGAGGAGATCAAGACGGCCCGGATGAGCGCGGGGTCCATGGCCTCGGACCTCGAGGCCATGCTGAGCGGGTACGGCGTCGGGAGCGTGGTCGAGGGACAGCAGATCCACGGGATCCTCCTCCGGCTGGACGAACCGTCGCGGAGCAATCCGGAGACCATCGAGAACATCTCCCTGAAGCTCCTCCCCACGGGGGACTACGTGAAGGTCCGGGACGTCGCCAACGTCTACAAGGGGAACGGGCCGAACATGATCAACCGGGAAGGGCTCCGGCGCCGGCTCGTCGTCTCGGCCAACTCCGAAGGCGTGGACCTCAACGACCTGGTGGCCGCCATCCAGAAGGCCTCCGGCGAGATCGACTGGCCCCAGGGCTACCACATGGAGATCGGGGGCCAGTTCGAGAGCCAGCTCAGGTCCTCCCAGCAGATGGTCTGGCTCGGGCTCGTCTCCCTGCTCCTGATCTTCCTGATCCTCTACTTCCACTTCAGCTCCTCGGTGCTCGCTCTGCAGATCATGCTCAACATCCCCCTGGCCCTCATCGGGAGTGTGGCCGCGATCTACCTCACCGAGCGCTCCTTTTCCATCGCCTCCCTCATCGCCTTCGTCACCCTCTGCGGGATCGCCTCCCGGAACGGGATCATGATGATCTCCCACTACCTCCACCTCATGACCGAGGAAGGGGAGAGGTTTGGCCGGGAGATGATCATCCGGGGAACCCTCGAGCGGCTGGTGCCGGTGCTCATGACGGCCCTCACGGCCATTCTGGCGCTCACGCCGCTGCTCTTCGCCAAGGGGGAGCCGGGAAAGGAGATCCTCCATCCGGTGGCGGTGGTGATCGTCGGCGGTCTTCTGACCTCCACGCTCCTCGACCTCCTGGTCACCCCCGCCGTCTTCTTCCTCTTCGGAGAGAAGCCATCGAAGAAAGCCATCGCTCACTACCAACGCCTTAAACACGAGGAGATCCTATGAAAAAATTTGCAGTCCTGGCCGTCGCTCTCTTAGCCCTCACCGTCGTCGCCCACGAGGGCGGGCACGGATCCGTCTCCGAAGGCGGGAAGTTCGGGGGCATCATGTCTCCCATCGTCGACAGGGCCGAGGAAGGCAAGGGCGACAAGGCCACCACCCTCTACAAGGCCGAGCTCGTGCGAGCGGAGTCGGGGAAGCTCAGCCTCTACGTCTTCGACGGCAAGATGACCGTCCAGGACCTCGCGGCCTTCGGCGAGGAAGTGGAGGCGAAGCTCGAGGTGAAGAAGAAGGGGAAGTTCAACTACTTCGGGACCTTCAAGCTCAGGAAGGCCGGCAACCACTTCGAGGGCCAGCTCCCGAAGGTGGAGTACAAGCCGTTTAACATCGACCTCTTCCTGACCAGGGGCCCGCAGAAACTCTTCGTGGGCTTCTCGAACCTCGACTAAGGAAACGTATGCAGCTCTTCATCATCCTGTTCTTTTTTAGCCTCGGGGCGGGCGCCCAGGTCCGGGTCAGCGAAGAGCTGCTCGAGGGCCTGGTCGAGAAGAACCCGAACGTCCAGACCGTGCGGGAGCGCCTGAGTTCCGCCGAGGCCCTCAAGGGGTCGCTGGTCCGGTCCTTCCTCCCGCGCCTGAGCGCCCACTACGGCCGCGAACGGTACACCACGGGCCCCTACCACTGGGTGAACCAGCCCTTCGGCGGGATCGAAGCGAAGGTCAACGTCTTCAACTCCGGAAGGGACGTGCTGGAGAACGACCGGCGGGCGAAGGAAGCCGAGGTGGTGAAGATCGACGCGGCGGTGACCCGCTCCGGAATCATCTCCGAGGCGCGGAGGACCATGGCCCACTTCGCCTACCTCGTCGAGCTCGAGGCCATCCTCCGGGACGCCATCGCGATCAACGAACGGAACCTCGGTGGCGCCCAGAAGCGGATCAACGCGGGCCTGGCGACGCGGACCGATCTCCTGGACTTCAAGCAGCAGAAGATCCAGCTCAACCAGGACCTCGAGGGGCTGCGCTACGAGCAGGGGGTTGCCAAGCGGATGCTCTCGACCCTCATCGGAAGCCGGGTCGAGGAAGACCTGCAGGTGGAGTACTCCAACTCCCACCCGAAGCACGGCGCCGAGGGGAAGCTCGCTCCTTCGGTGGGGCGGTCGCTGCTCCTGAAGAAGGTCAGCCTCCAGAGCGAGGTCGCGGCCCTCGAGCAGAAAGAGGCTTCGCGCTGGTGGACCCCGAACCTCGAGCTCTACACCTACGCCCTCCGCTTCACCCAGAAAGAACGGGAGTACCCGGAGCCGGGGCAGAGGAACGACGTGAGCTTCGGCTTCCGCTTCACCCTTCCGCTCTTCGACGGCGGAGAAGGGATCCGGCAGGCCCAGGCCCGGGCATCGCTCGCCAAGGGCCAGGAGGCCCAGGTCCGACGCCAGCAGCTCGAGACCGAGCGGGACACGCAGAACGCGATCAAGAAGCTCGAGCTCGCCCACGCCCTGATCCACGGGGCGGAGGAGAGCGTGGAGCTCATGGAAGAGTACCGGAAAGGAATCCTCTCCGAGTACGCCAGAGGAGTGAAGAACTCCCCCGACGTGCTCCAGGCCAACCAGCGCTGGATCAGCGCCAAGGAGAACCTCGCGGAGGTGAAGAAGAACTACCAGTTCGCCCGCGCGGAGGCCCTCTACCTCATGGGCCTAGGGGGCGGGCAGAGCAACTAGCCGGCCGCCGCGGAACCACCGGTAGGGTCCGGAGACGCCGGCGGAGACGACCGTCTTCGTGTTCAGGTTCACCGCCAGGGCCACGAAGGTCCCGTCCGCCTCGACCCACTGGACGAAGTGCACACCCCCGGCGAGCACCTTCGCCTGGTAGGGGTCGGTCTCCGATCTCCCCAGCTCCTCGCCCTTGACGCATTCCCAGCGCACGGTCTCCTCGGTGAAGGAGACCTGGTAGGGTTGGCCGTCGTCGTACCTGAAGAGGAAGCGCTTGCTCGCGAGGGGGCCCGCTGCGTGAGCGGCAAGGGTCGCGAGGGTGAGGATGAGAATGACGAATTTTAACATTGGGTCCTCCTGGTTGGTGACGGGTATAGGATAAAAGCATATATAGGTAAAATAGATCTAATTAGTTATCGTCCAAAGGAAAAGCTATGGAGCCTTCATCGACCGATCTACGCTACTTCCTCGAGGTCCTCCGGGAGGGGAACATCTCGAAGGCCGCGGCGAAGCTCGGGATCTCCCAGCCGTCTCTGAGTCTCGCGATCCGGAGGA
>SXUH01000415.1 GCA_005791855.1 Bdellovibrionales bacterium | reverse complement strand
GGTGAGGCCGTAGCCCTCGAGGATGGTGAGGTTGGCGTACCGGAGGAACTTGATGATCTTCGGGGAGAGGGGGGCGCCGCCGGAGACGAAGTAGCGGATCCTCCCGCCGAAGCGGTTGTAGATCTTCGAGAACACCACCTTGCTCGCCAGCGCGTACTCGGCGATCTCGAAGGTCGAGGGGGAGCGGTCCTGGTCGATCTTCGAGAAGTACCTCTCCCCCGCGTCCTGGGCCCACTTGAAGGCCTGCCTCTGAGCGATGTTCCCCTGGGTCACCTGCTCCAGCACCTTGCTGTAGATCTTCTCGAAGATCCGCGGGACGGCGATCATCACGGTCGGCTTCACCAGCTGGATGTTGTCCACGAGCTTCTCCATGGACTCGGCGTAGACCGCGTGCCAGCCGAAGACCAGCGGGAGGAGCGAATCGCAGCGTCCCAGGACGTGCGAGAGGGGGAGGAAGACGAGGGTCGTGTCGTTGGCGGTGAAGGCGCCCTTGGTGGTGGCTTCGACGTTCAGGAGCATGGAGGCGAAGGCGTGCTGGGTGATGACCGCGCCCTTGGGTTCGCCGGTGGTGCCGGAGGTGTAGATGATCGACGCGAGCTCCTCCGGGAGCTGGCCCTGGACGAGGCTCTCCAGGAGGTCCGGCTCGGACCTCAGCTCCTCGGTCCCGAGGACGGTGAGCTCCTTGTAGCTATGGTAGGCGTAGGTGCCCTGGAGCTTCCTGAGGTTTTCCTTCGAGAGCTCCTGGATGGAGATGATGAGCTTGAGGTTCTTCCACTTCGGCGCCACCGGGAGGATCTTCTCCAGCTGCTTGTCGTTCTCGACGATGAGGACGGAGCTATCCGAGTGGACGAAGATGTAGTCCACCTCCGCGGAGAGGTAGCTCGGGTAGATCGGAACGAGGCAGGCGCGGGAACAGAGGGTCGCCAGGTCCAGGAGGTGCCACTCCTTGCAGGTCTGGGAGAGGATGGCGATCTTGTCGCCGATGTTCACGCCGATCTTGTGGAAGGCGCTCACGAGGATTTCGACCCGGGTCCGGTACTCCTTGAAGGTGATGTTCTTCACCTCACCGTTTTCGATCCAGCCCAGGGCCTTCCGGTCCGGCGTCTTCTGGATCCGCTTCAGGAAGAGTCGGCCCAGGGTGCGAGGTTCTTGTTGCATTCGAGGATCCTTTTTCGAGCTCCGCGCAAGTTCCCTGCGATTCCTCGGACCTACGACCTTCATCCCGGGCCCCGGACCTGCAGAGAGCAGCGCTATGAAGACTGTTATTATAGTTTCAAAATGTCTACGAGTCACGAACTTCAACGCCACGGAGAGCTCCTACGAGTTCCACTTCAAGGGAGTGTGCGCCGGTGAGCGGCTCCGCAGAGTGACGCTCTACGGGCGTCACGACTTCAACATCGTGAAGGACGAGGAGTACCTGCTGTACGTGAACCTGATTACCTTCGAGGCCGGGGTCTTGCGGGGGAGGATCATCAAGCTCAAGGTCCTGAGCGAGTGCTGGGACCGGTCCTAGTCGGGGACGCCTAGTCGGGGACGCCTAGTCGACGTTGACCGCGACATGGTCACCGATCATGAACTGGGAGAGGTCGAAGATCGGGGCGTCTTTCTCGTACTCGCTCACCATGGCGATGGAGGAGTCTTCGTTGGAATGGAGCACTTTAAGCTCGCCGATCTTCACTTTGTAGTTCACGCGCTTCTTGCTGTCGTAGGGGTTCTGGATGGAGATGATCCGGAAGACGTCGACGACGGAGCCCTTCCGCACGCCCTGGCTCGTGCCCATGTTGATGTAGTAGTTCTTACGGATGGTCTCGTCCTCGAAGCCCATGGAGAGCTCCTGGGACATGCTGAAGATGACGTAGGAGCGGGCCAGGATGGGCTGGCTGAAGAGCATCGTAAACAGGAGCAGGGTTAACTTCATTTGGTCCTCGCAGGTCTAACCGAGGAGCTTATCGACAGAGCCTTAAGAAAATTGAGAGCGGAGTTCGAGGAGAGCGGAGTAGGAGACCGGCCCGGTCGGGATGGGGACCGGCGACCAAGAGTTTCGCTAGCTCGTGGTCGCCGGTGGCCTCACTTCCCCTGAAGCTTGATGTATTTGATATGGTTATAGATGATGTCCGAGTAGCGGAAGTTCTTCATGTAGTCGTGGAAGAGGATGTAGTTCCGCGAGTAGTACTGCATGACCCACGGGAGGTCCTTGTTCACGATGGCCTCCATCTTCGCCATGAGCTCGGTCTTCTCGAGGCCGTCCTCCATCTCCTTGACCTGCTCGAAGAGCTTGTCGTACTCGGCGTTCACGTACTGGGACGAGTTCGGCCCCGGCGGGAGGTTGCCGGAGTAGAGGAGCTGGAGGACGTTCTCCGCGTCCGGGTAGTCCAGGATCCAGCCGCCCTGCCAGAACTGGAGCTCGCCCTTCCGGGACTTCTCGAGGAACTTCGGGAAGGTGTTGATGTTGACCTCGACGGTGATCCCGAGGTTCCGCAGTTCCTGCTGGATGAACTCCCCCATCTGCCGTCGCCGGGTGTCGGTCCCGCGGATGTCGAAGACCAGGGTGGGGAGGCCCTTCCCGTCGGGGTAGCCGGCCTTCCGGAGGTAGTCCTTAGCCTTCTCGAGGTCGTACTTGTACGGGAGGTCCGTGGAGGGCGAGTAGCCGCTGATGCCGGGAGGGTAGATCGAGTTGGCCTTCTGGGCCACCTTGTAGGTGAAGAGCTCGATGTACTTGTCGATGTTCACGCCGTGGGCGATCGCCTGGCGCAGGTTGAGGTTCTTGCCGACGACCGGGTCCTTCATGTTGAAGGCGATCCACCAGTAGATGAGGGTCGGGGAGGCCTGGAGCTCGATCTTCTGCTGCGTGATCTCGGGCTTGATCTTCCCTTCTTCGGTGAGGGCGAGGGCGTACTGGTCCTTGTTCAGGGCGACCATGTCGATCTTCTTGCCCATGAAGTTCAGCCAGTCGGTCTGGGCTTCCTTGATGATGGTCATCTTCACGTTCTCGATGAACGGGAGCTTCGCGCCCGCGTCCTTCAGGAGGTTCTTCTCGTTGGCGAAGCGGTCGCCCTGAGACGGGTAGACGCTGGAGACGTAGTTCGGGTTCTTCTTCAGCACGACTTCCTGGGTGGAGTTGTAGTTGGTGATGAAGTAGGCGCCGGTCCCGAGGGCCTTCTGGCTGAAGTCGTTGTTCTGCGTGCGGATGGCCTCCTCGGGGAGCGGGGCCGTGAAGGTGAGGGCGAGGGCGTAGAGGAGCTGCGGGTACGGCCGGACGAGCTCGATCACGAGGGTCTGGTCATCCGGCGCGGAGACGCCCGGGGCCTGGTTGGTGAAGAAGAGGTTCAGGTCCGAGCCGACCTTGTCCCGCCAGTCGTTCAGGCCCTTGATCTTCCCGTCGAAGAGGAACCAGCCCGGAGAGCGGGTGCCCTGGAAGGCGAGGCGCTTGATCTGGTTGACGAAGTCCTGGGCCTTCACCTCCCGGCCCTTCTGGACGAGAGGAGAGTCGTGGTACTTGATGCCCTTCTTAATCTTGAAGGTGTACTTCAGCTTATCGGTGGAGACCACCGGGAAGCCCTCGGCGAGGAGGGGCCTCAGGCTGTAGGGCCGCTTGAGGTAGTCGAGCTCGAAGAGCGGCTCGTAGACCTGGAACACCGGAACGTAGCAGACCGAATCGTAGCAGGTCGCCGGGTCGAGGGTGGAGATGTCGTTCGGGAGCGAGATGTTTAAGGTGTCGGAACCCTTGCCGCCTTTCTTGGTGCAGCCGAGGGCCGCGAGGAGGATGAGGAGTAGGCAGTAGAGTTTCATTTCAGTGCTCCTTCGAGGGCGATGATGAAGTCGGAGACCTTGGCGGCGTCCCCGGACCCCTGGACCATGTCCGGCTTTCCGCCGCCGCGGCCATTGATCAGAGGCATGAGGCTCTTCATCACGGCGCCGCAGTCGACGTTGGTGTTAGCTTTGCTTGTTTTTAAGATGAAGGAGAGCTTGTCACCTTCAACGGCATGGAGGAATAGTACGCCTTTCGGGAATTTGTCTACAAAGATATCAGCTAACTTTCGCATATTCCCCTGGTCAGCCCCGGCAACCTTGGCCACGACTAAAGACAACCCGGCTTTGATTGGCCGCTGGTCGGTGAAGAGGTTCTGGGACTCGAAGTTCTGGAGCTTGTCGTTGAGCTGCTCGAGCTGCTTGGCCTTGTCCTTGAGCTCGGCCTGGAGGGCGGAGATCTTCTCGAGGACGCGCTCCTCCTTCACGGAGAAGGTCCGCTCGACCTCGGTGAGGATCTTCGAGCGGTTCAGGAGGTAGTCGATGGCGTTGCTCGACGTGATGGCCTCGATCCGGCGGATCCCGGAGGCGAGGGAGGTCTCGACGATGATCTTGAAGAGGCCGATCTCCGCGGTGTTCTTCACGTGGGTCCCCCCGCAGAGCTCGCAGGAGAAGTTCCCCATGGTGAGGACGCGGACGCGGTCGCCGTACTTCTCCCCGAAGAGGGCCATGGCGCCCTTCTTCGTCGCCTCGTCCTTCGTCATCTGCGCGGCGACCACGGGGTAGCTGCTCGCCACGGCGGTGTTGACCAGCTCCTCGACCTTCTGGATCTCCTCCGGCTTCAGGGCTTCGGAGTGGGTGAAGTCGAAGCGCAGGCGATCGGGGCCCACGGAGGACCCGGCCTGCTTGACGTGGTTGCCGAGGACCTTGATGAGCGCGGACTGCAGGAGGTGGGTGGCGGAGTGGTTGCGCTTGGTGAGCTCCCGCTCCTCGTGGTTCACCTTCAGGGTGTACTCTTCTCCGACGGTCAGGTTGTCCGCGTCGGGGGAGACGTGGACGTGCAGGCCGTCGACGGGCTTCTGCGTATCGGTGACGGTGGCGAGCTTCCCCTCCTTCGAGAAGATCTCCCCCTTGTCACCGACCTGGCCTCCGCCCTCGCCGTAGAACGGGGTCTTGTCGAAGGCGAGGTAGAACTGGCCGTCGATCTCCTCCTTGGCGAGGAGCTTGGCGGCGCCGACGACCTCGTCGTAGCCGATGAACTGGGTCTCGCCGAACTTCTCCTTGATCCCGTAGAAGACCTTGAGGTTGTCTTCCTGGACCTTGAACTTCGTCCCCTTCTTCGAGTTCTCCTTCTGCTGGGCCATGGCCCGGGTGAAGCCCTCGGCGTCGAGCTCGAGATTCTTCTCCCGGAGGATGACCTCGGTGAGGTCCATCGGGAAGCCGAAGGTGTCGTAAAGCTTGAAGGCGACCTCGCCGGAGAATCTCTGCCCGGGTCGGACCTTGGAGAGTTCGTCGTTGATGAGGGCGAGGCCCGTGTCGAGGGTCTTCCGGAACTTCTCCTCCTCGAGCTTCAGGAGCTTCTCGGCCAGGGCCGCGTTGGCGGCGTTGTCCGGGTACTCCTCGCCCAGGGACTTCACGACAGATGGAACGAGCTTGTGGAAGCTGATGTCCTTGAGGCCCAGGAGCGAGAGATGGCGCACGGCCCGGCGGATGATCCGGCGGAGGACGTAGCCCCGGCCATCGTTGGAGGGGATCACGCCGTCGGTGATGAGCATGGTGCAGGAGCGGATGTGGTCGGCGACCACGCGGAAGGACGCCTTCACGTCCTCGGACTTCTCCGTGTAGTAGTCCTTCCCGGAGAGCTCTCCGATGGCCTTCATGATGGGCTCGAAGATGTCCGAGTCGTAGTTGAAGTACTTGCCCTGGAGGGCGGCGGCGATC
>SXUH01000414.1 GCA_005791855.1 Bdellovibrionales bacterium | reverse complement strand
GAGGTCCCGGAGCTTCTGGAGGAAGTCCATCATCTCCAGCGGCGTGCGGAACTCCCGGTGCCGCGGCGGCGAGAGCACGTCCATGCCCTTCACCACGTGCCGGATGGCCACGATCTCGTCGGTGACCTTCGCGGCCGGGAGGATCCCGCCGTGCCCGGGCTTCGCTCCCTGCGAGATCTTGAGTTCGATCATCTTCACGTTCTCGAGCCGGCTCTTCTTCTGGAAGAGCTCAGGGTTGAACGTCCCGTCGGTGTTCCGGCAGCCGAAGTACGCGGTCCCGATCTGCCAGATGAGGTCTCCGCCGCCCTCCAGGTGGTACGGGGCGAGGCCCCCTTCGCCCGTGTTCTGCGCGAACTTTCCTTTCTTCGCGGCCTTGTTCAGGGAGAGCACCGCCGTCTTACTGAGAGACCCGTAGCTCATGGCCGAGATG
Source organism: Bdellovibrionales bacterium (assembly GCA_005791855.1). Classification (GTDB taxonomy): domain Bacteria; phylum Bdellovibrionota; class Bacteriovoracia; order Bacteriovoracales; family Bacteriovoracaceae; genus Peredibacter. The sequence continues at coordinate 2,263 of SXUH01000414.1, read as the reverse complement.
TTGAAGCGGGCGGCGAGGTAGGGTTGCTTGCACTGGAAATTTCCCACCAGGACCCGGTCGACCTCGGGGGTCTCCGCGACGGCGTTCATCGAGTGGTCGAGCCATTCGGAGCCGGGTTGGTACAGATCGAGCTGGGTTCCGAACGGTGCCGAGTCGAGCTCGCCCTTGGCCCGCTGGTAGATGATGCTCCGCTGGTCTCGGCTAAACGGCTTGCCGTCGGTCTCCTTCTCGATGAAGTACTGCTGGATCTCCGGACGAAACGCTTCCAGGAGGTACCGGAAGTGGCCGACCACGGGATAGTTCCGCAGGATGATGTGCTTGTTCTGGATGATGTCGTAGAAGCCCAGGAGCGTGATCGGAACGATGATTCCGAAGAGGGAGTAGAAGGTCGGACTGAGGAAGTAACCGAGGCTAAAGGTGCAGAGGTAAACGGGTAGCAAGCTGTAGTAAAAAAAATGTCTCATGGAGTGCTCCGCCCGGATTTTATTCATACAATATTAAGCTGTCTTCGAGATAGTACCTCAGTAGAGTCATGAATGAGAAGGAGACTAGTCCCATGACAATATCCAACTTACCCACTCTGATAATCCTGCTCTTCGCCACCGTCCTGCAAAGCTGCGGGAACGAATACTTCGTTGACGAAGTCGGGGAGGATGAGCAGCAAAGAGAAGAGACCGCCGGCACGCGGTACACGGCGACGCTGCAGTCCCTAACGGGGGCGACGATCGCGAGTGGCCGGGCTTCGGTGCACGTCAACGGGAACGAGGCGCGGGTGGATGTTGACATGGACCAGGTCCCGACCAACATCGTCGCCGGACGCTACAGCGTGCAGGACGTGAACTGTCAGGATCTCACACAGAACACCGGGTTCACGACGAGCGGCTCGAAGACTCTCGAGATCAACGAATCCGGAACGACCACCGACCTCCTGAAGACGAGCTCGAGCCTCGCCGGGAAGTCGCTGGTGATCAGCGCCTTCTACACCGACGCCGCCAATCCGCAGACCGTGAGCTCCACCGCCATCGCCTGCGGTGAACTCGCGGAAGCTCAGAGAGAAACCGACGACGACGATGACGAGGACGCTCCGCCGATCGTCTTCCCCGGCGTGACCGCGGGAACGACCGCGGGAGTTGCCTCCGGGTCCCCGGCCGGGGCAACCTCTGGGGTAGATGCCGGAACGACGGCCGGGACCACCGCTGGATTGACCTCCGGAATGGCCGCAGGGGCCACCGCTGGAGCCGCAGCCGGGTCCGCGGCTGGAGCAACCGGCTTCACCGTCGGCGGAGTCGCCGGAGGAGTCGGCACGGGAACCACGGGGACCGTCGGGGGGACCTTCGAGGATACGACCACCGGCGGATTCACCACGGATCCGGAACTCTAGTTAGATGATCACGCAATCCAGACGGATCTTCTGGTGGAAGGGAGCATCGTCCGTGGAAGAAGACTTGGCGTAGATGGCTTCGAACCGGTACGGGACGACCGCGACGTTCCGGAGGATGAAGGCGAGGTTGTACTGGAAGACTCCGGTGCGGTCACTCTGATACGTCGTCGTGTAGACCGAGTACTCACCGTTCACTTTCGCCAGGCGGAAGGTGGATCGCTTGTCGACGTCGACGTGGACGTTTCCTTTCTTGCGATAGTCCGTCACCCAGATCCCGTTTTCGAGCTTCACTCCGTACTCCCGGGAGACGATAAGAAGTTTCGCGGCTTCCTTGGTGATGACCCCTTCGACGTGGTAGTTGGTCACGTAGTCGTAGGGTGCGTGGGCCGTCTGCGTGACGGGCTGGAGGTAGACACATTTGATCTCCGCCGCGAGGGCAGAGGTGAGGTTAGCCAGAGCAACCAGGGCGAGCAGGCCCAGGATGATGATGTACTTCATGCAAGTCTCCTAAAATTTCCTTCTTCCTACAAAATGTAAGAAGATGTTGTAAAGAGGGCTGCTAGAAGCTACCCAGCGATTAAGAAAAATTAGAGACTTCCGGGGCGAACCTTTTCAGGGAATCACTGCTTTATCTTGTACCCGGTTCGGAAGATGAGCCAGATGAGGGCCAGGCAGACCAGCATGATGACGAAGGTCATGAAGAGGCTCAGGCCGACGCCGACGTCGGAGACGCCGTAGAAGCTCCACCGGAAGCCGCTCACGAGGTACACCACGGGGTTGGCCAGCGTGAGTTTCTGCCAGAGCGGCGGGAGCATCTGGATCGAGTAGAAACTTCCGCCGAGGAAGGTGAGGGGCGTGATCACCAGGGTCGGGATGATCTGG
>SXUH01000413.1 GCA_005791855.1 Bdellovibrionales bacterium | reverse complement strand
TAGGTCCGCCGGTGGCCCCGGATCTCGGACTCGTCCTTCACTCCACCGAGGGAGATCCGCACGAACTCCCGTCCCGTGGCCTTCGCGATGGACTTCCCGAGCGAGGTCTTCCCGACGCCCGGGGGGCCGGAGAAGCACAGGATCGGTCCCTTCGCCGCTCCACCCTTGAGGGTCCGGACGGCGAGGTACTCGAGGATTCTTTCTTTCACCTTCTCGAGGTCGAAGTGGTCTTCGTCGAGAACGTCCCGGGCGAACTGGAGGTCGGTGACCTCCTTGGATTCTTCGCTCCACGGGAGGTCGACGATCCACTCGAGGTAGCTCCGGAGGATGCTGGCCTCGGACGAATCCGGGTGCATGCGCTCGAGGCGCCCGAGCTGCTTCAGGGCTTCCTTCTCGCTCTCGGCCGGGAGGCACTTGGCGATGATCTTCTCGCGGATCTCGGTGAACTCGTCGTTCTTCTCGGAGGAGTCTTCGCTCTGGAGCTCCTGCTTCATGGCCTTGATCTGCTCGCGGAGGTAGAACTCCTTCGGATTCTTCGCCGGGTCTTCCTTCGCCTTGAGCTTCGCCTGCTGGACGAGGACGTCGAGCTCCCGGACGAGGACCTGGTTGATGTGCCCGAGCCGTTCGACCGGATCGAGGATCTCGAGGACCTTCTGCGCCTCCGTCACCTTGAGGTTCAGGTTCGACGCGACGAGGTCCGCGAGCCGGCCCGGGTCCTGGATGTCTTCCAGGACCATGAGGATGTCCGGCGAGAGGACCTTCCCGGAGGTGATGATCTTCTCGAGGTTCTCCTTCACCGTCCGCGCGAGCGCCTCGACGGTGGACGGAGACGCGGTGATCGGCTGGCTCTCGACCTTCTGGACGTTCACCTGGTAGAACGGCTCCGTGGCCACGAAGGAGGTGATCCGCGCCTTGGCGAGGCCCTGGATGAGGATCTTGATCCGGCCGTCGGGGAGCTTGCGCATCCGCATGATCATGGCGACGGTTCCGAGGTCGTAGATCTCGGACGGGTTCGGGTTCTCCGCGGTGATGTCTTTCTGCGACGCCAGGAGGATCAGCCGGTCGGTGTTGTTCAGGGATTCTTCCACCGCCTTGATCGAGGTCTCTCGACCCACAAAGAGTGGCAGGATCATGAATGGGTAAACCACCAGATCGCGCACCGGCAGGAGAGGGAGCGTCTCTTTGAATTCGATCGCCTCACCCTCGTAGTTCGTTACCATATGATTTTCTCCTCAGCAGTTCTAGCGTGTGAAAGGACTTTTACAAAACCTAATTCGGGATAATTACGGGGCGTCTTTAAAGATTTTTAAGGATTTCTGAAAGAAAAAGCGGCGTCGATACTCGAGGAAAATGTTTTTCTAGTTAACCTTCCCAGTGAATTTGGTATGGTAATAGAGGCTTTTCAACAGCTTGAAATTCTCCGACTAAAAGGTTCAGACATATGAAAGATTCAATCGGCATAGTTATCCTCGCCGCCGGGAAGGGCACGAGGATGAAGATCGACACTCCCAAGGCCCTCGCGCGGGCCTCGGGCCGGGCCCTCCTGGACTACGTCGTGGAGGCGGCCCTCGAGTTCAGTGGCCAGTCCTCGCTGGAGGCCGAGCTCGGCGTGGTCGTCGGCCACCGGAAGGAGCTCCTCGAAGACTGGCTCGCGGAGCACCCGAAGAAGAGTTTCCTTAAGACGGCCTGGCAGAAGGAGCAGAAGGGGACCGCCGACGCGCTCAAGGCCTGCTTCGCCGACCTCCCGCACTTCTGGAACCACACCTACACCCTCGTCGCCTGCGCGGACACGCCGCTCATCACGGCCGGGGAGTTCAAGGCCCTCTACCAGATGCTCCAGACCGATCCGTCCCTCGTCGGCGTCGCGGCGACCTTCGAAGCCCACGACCCCAAGGGCTACGGCCGCATCGTCCACGGGGCGAGCGGCTTCCACATCGTCGAGGAGAAGGACGCGACCGAGCTGCAGCGGCAGATCCGGGAGGTGAACTCCGGCTTCTACATCCTCAAGACCCGGCACGTGAAGGAAGTCCTGGGCCAGATCGGGAACGACAACAAGTCCGGCGAGTTCTACCTCACGGACCTCTTCCAGGACCGCTTCAACGTCAAGCCGGTGAAGTTCCCCTCCGAGGTCCCGTTCCTCGGCATCAACACCCTCGAGCAGCTCTCGGAGGTGACGGACCTCCTCCGGAAGCGGAAGCTCAAGCACCTCTTCAGCGAGGGCGTGAGCTTCCTCAACCCGGCGAGCGTCTTCATCGACGAAGACGTGACCATCGGCGTGGGCTCGGTGATCTACCCGGGCGTGACCCTCCTCGGGAAGACGGTCCTCGGCAAGAACGTCACCGTCGAGTCCGGCGCCTTCATCCGGAACAGCCGCGTCGACGACGGCTCGGAGATCCTCGCCAACAGCTACCTCGACGAAGCCATCGTCGACCGGGACGTCACCGTGGGCCCGATGGCCCGGCTCCGGCCCGGGTCGGAGATCGGCGCGGCCTCGAAGATCGGAAACTTCGTCGAGGTGAAGAAGGCGAAGCTCGAGCGGGGAGTGAAGGTCTCGCATCTGAGCTACGTCGGAGACGCGGAGATCGGAGAGAACACGAACATCGG
>SXUH01000412.1 GCA_005791855.1 Bdellovibrionales bacterium | reverse complement strand
GTGGATTTCTGGGCCGAGTGGTGCGGGCCATGTAAAGCTCTCTCTCCCGTTCTGGACGAGATCGCCACGGAGATGAACGGCAAAGCTAACGTCGTTAAGGTCAACGTCGACCAGGCCTCCGACCTCGCTCAGAAGTTCGGAATCCGCGGGATCCCGACGCTCATCTTCTTCAAGAACGGCGAAGTGAAGAGCACGCTGGTGGGGAACCAGCCGAAGGCCGAGATCGTCAAGAACATCAACTCACTCCTAAGCTAACTCCAAGGCGGGCAGGCCCTCGGGCTTGCCCTTTTTTTTTATGAGCTACATCCACACCTCCCTCATCGATGCCCAGAACACCCTCGCGAAGTTCGTCGAGGACAAGGAGAGCATCGCGCTCATCGAAAGCGCGATCCTGACCTTCGTGCAGTCCTTCAAGACCGGCGGAAGAGTCTTCAGCTGTGGCAACGGCGGGTCGATGTGTGATTCGCTCCACTTCGCGGAGGAGCTCACGGGGAGGTACCGGAAGGACCGCGCTCCCCTCCCGGCGACGGGGATCTCGGAGGCCGGGCACATCACCTGCATCGCCAACGACTTCGGCTTCGAGTACATCTTCTCCCGCTACGTGGACGCCTGGGGACAGAAGGGCGATGCCCTGCTCGCCATCTCAACCAGCGGGAACTCCGCGAACGTGATCAAGGCCGTGGAAGTGGCCAAGTCCAAGGGCATGAAAGTCGTGGGTCTACTTGGAAAGGACGGCGGCAAACTTAAGACCATGGTGGACGTCCCGCTCATCATCCCGTGTAACATAACTGACCGGATTCAGGAAATTCACATCAAGTGCATCCACATCTTCATCGAAGGCATCGAGCGTTCCCTCTTCCCGGAAAACTATAGGGATTAGTCCCCAAATCCTGTAATTTTTACCAGACCTTAGCTTGTTTTGGCGGATAGCGTCAAAAACTCAGTAACATATGCCTTATAAATCTGTGAGGTTTCTATGTTAGCTAAAGCTATGTCGGTCTTCCTGCTCGCCTTCTTGGCCATCCAGGCTTCAGGTGTCCAGGCCGCGGAATCGATCTACACCACGGTCTTCAACGTCATGAAGTCCAGTAAGTCGGATCGCCTCCTCCTCCTTTCAGGCGCGGACGGCCGGGTCTACAAGATGAAGAAGAGCGACGATAACTTCCGCCTCCTCAAGGCGTACACGGGCCAGGTGGTGAAGCTCACCTTCGAGCTGAAGGCCGTCGACGGCAAGGAAGAGAAGGAAGCCATGATCGTTGCGATCAAGCGGGCCTCCGCCGCCGAGGTGAACCCGCGCGAGCTCGACCTCAACCACTTCCAGTACAACCAGCTCCGGCAGTTCGCCCCCTCGGACCTCCAGTCCACCGAGAAGCTCGGGACCCTCTTCGAGAACATGATGAACGACGGGGACCGCACCCGGTCCCAATGCTTCAAGCGCGCCCACATGTGGGCCTACGACCTCTGGTCGCAGCTCGGGATCAACTCCCAGAAGGTCTTCATCTTCTACACCCGCCGGTACATCGACCTCGAGGACTTCGAGTGGTGGTTCCACGTGGCCCCGCTCCTCGTCGCGGGGGGGGAAGAGTACGTGATGGACGGGACCTTCATGAAGAACCCCGTGACCCTGGACCACTGGCAGAAGTTCTTCATCAAGTCCGAGAAGATCACCTGTCCGGTGGTCGAGAGGTACAACGACTTCAAGGACAACCAGTGGAGCCGGCTCTGCTACCTCATGAAGGTTCCGATGTACTACCTCTCCCCGCTGGACATCGAGAACCGCGACACCAAGGGCGAGCTCAAGAACCACTGGGTCCTGGAAGAGCTCCAGGACGCCCGCCGGGCCTTCAAGAACTACGACGAGACCTACGAGGCCCTCGACACCGGTAAAGAAACCAAGACTTACTAAGGACCACATATGAAAACGATCATCCTCGCCGCCCTCCTCGCCTCCAGCGCCGTCGCCCACACCATCGAAGGGACCCTCGTCCTCAGGGGTGAGCTCAAGGGCGAGACCCTCGTCTCCGGAACGAAGACCAAGTGCGGGGTGAAGGTGAACAAGGTCAAGAACGACCTCCAGGAAGACGACTATGGAAACCCGGCCTACCAGGTCCAGGTGAAGGTGAGCCTCGACGGGAAGAAGATCGAGCTCGACAAGGACTTCGTCCTCTCGAACCTCTTCGTGAGGGGGACCAGGAAGGTCGTCGAAGACCTGGTCTACGAATCCAAGGACGGGCTTGTGATGAACATCGACGCCGACGGGCGGATCAAGTCCGTCGTCGTACCGTACAAGGCCACCAAAGTTACCTGCGCTTTTTAGTCGCCAATGGTAGGGGCAGCTCCCTGTCCCTACCGCCACAAGATATTTTGTAAAATTCCTTTCTCCCCATCGAATTACGCATATAATAAATAAAAATCTTATTTTTCCACGGAAGGGGAATTTCTTATGACGCTAATTCAGGATATTGGCCGGTTCATCGTCGAGGGCGGGGTGTTCATGTACGTGATCCTCGCGGTGTGGGCGTTCGCGCTCGCCGTTGCCCTCGAGAGATTCAAAAAGCTCTCGTACACCTACGACGTCGATGGCCCGTCGCTCATGAACGAACTCCAGCGCTACATCCTCTCGAACGACATCCAGGGCGCGATCCGGGTCTGCTCCGGATCCCAGGCCGCGCTCCCGCGGGTCCTGAAGAGCGGCCTCAAGCGCGCGAACCAGACTCCCGAGCAGGTCCAGAACGCGATCGACGCCACGGCCCTCGAGGTGATCCCGAAGATCGAACTCCGGATCCCGTACCTGCAGCTCGCGGCGAACCTCTCCACTCTCTTCGGCCTCCTCGGAACCATCCAGGGTCTGATCCAGTCCTTCTCCGCCGTCTCCGCCGCGGATCCGACGCAGAAAGCTGAGGTCCTCGCCAAGGGGATCGCCGTCGCGATGAACACCACGGCCCTGGGCCTCCTCGCCGCGATCTCGATCATGATGATCCACTCCTTCCTCATGGCGAAGTCCGAGAAGATCGTCAACGAGATCGACGAGTTCTCCGTGAAGCTCCAGGACATCCTGAGCACGAAGAAAGCCATCGACGAGTAACAGGAAAGAGTATGCTTAGAGTTCCCACCAGCCGAAAGAGGAAGAGACCCGAGGAGAAGCTGAACCTCGTCCCGATCATGGACTCGGTCTTCATCTTCATCTTCTTCCTCCTCATGTCGGCGAGCTTCCTCAAGATCTACGAGATCGGCAGCGACGTGCCGATCGTCTCCGACGCCGAGCCGCCGAAGAACCAGAAGGACCCGCTGGCCCTGACCCTCATCGCCGAGACGAACCAGATCATCCTCGCCCGCGGGATCCCGTCCCAGCGGGTGCAGAAGTTCGAGCGGCAGCCGGATGGCCAGTTCAACTACGAGGAGATCCACGCGGCCCTGATCAACCTCAAGAAGGCCCACGTCGACGAGAACACCATCATCTTCGAACCGGTGGGCGACCTCACCTACGAGGAGATCGTGAAGCTCATGGACGCGGTCCGGATGCTCAACAAGACCGACGAGGCCATCTTCCGGACCAACAAGGACGGCATCGACGAGAAGGTCAAAGAGCTTTTCAGTAAAATCATTTTCAGCAACCTAATGAGCTAAGAGGATCCTATGGCACGTCGGGCATCAAGATTCAGCCGCGGAAGAAGGAAGGACCGGGTGTTCGACATCGACATCACCTCCCTCCTCGACATCCTGACCATCATGCTGGTCTTCCTCCTCCAGAGCTACAACTCCTCCGGGGTGATCATCAACGTTCCCAAGGGGATCGAGCTTCCGAAGTCCGCCTCCGAGTCCATGAACACCTTCGGCGTCAACGTCCAGGTGTCGAAGACCCAGATCTGGGTGGACGACAAGGAAGTCGTGAACACGGAGACGGTCGATGACCAGAAGCGCCTCTTCGACCAGGGCGGCCGGCGGATCGTCCCCCTCTTCGACCAGCTGGTGAAGGTGAAGGAAGTGATCAAGCAGTCGGAGAAGCTCTCCCCGGAGGCGGCCAAGTTCAGCGGGGTCGCGAACCTCGTCGTCGACAAGTCGCTCAAGTACGAGTACCTCAAGCGGGTGATGTACACCTGCGCGGCCGCGGGGTTCAAGGAGTTCAAGTTCGTCGTCCTGACTCAGGGGAACTGAGCGCCGGTACCCTCTCTGTTTTCCAAATCACAGTGACGCCGGAGTCCTTGGTCGGTTGAAGATCACGAGGGCCCAGTCCTCTCCTGCCCTTCTCCAAAGCTAGCGCCTCGATTCAAATTCACTTTTCAACTTACTGAAACCCACGTGACTCCGATGGAGCTGAACGGCGAGTTAGGTGTCGTGAGAAGAGAGTAGATCCGTGGAGGGAGTGAAATTCTTGGACGTCCAAGAAAAGTCACGTTAAACGAACGCAGGCCACCTCTTAGGTCGACCTGCGATTGGAAAAATTTCTAGGTCAGGGAAGAACCTACATCCGCTTCGGGTAGAAGTTCATCGGCTGCTTGACCTCGACCACTCCCCCGCCCATCGGCTCCGGGAAGACGATCCCTCGCAGGACTCCCACCACGCACTTCTTCGTCTCCGTCGGAAGCGCCGAGGAGCCGTCGACCCCGGCCTGGGTCACGTGCCCGGAGGCGCCGATGGAGAAGTTGAGCTTGATCTGGCCCGCGGTCTCCTCACCCCGCTTCTCGAGTTCCTTCTGGTAGCAGTAGCGGAACTGCGGGAGGTGCTCGAGGAGGATCCGGCGGATCACGTCCGGGTCCATGGAGCCGAGGACCACCGTCTCCGAGGGGATCCCGGCGGTGTAGATGGCCTTCTTGCCGGAGAGGCCACCGGCGCCCTTGGACTCGCCGAGGACACCCGAGGTCGCGCCCACGAGGCTTCCCTGTTCGGTGGTGATGTCGCTGGTCCGGATGCTTCCGGTGCCGGTGCTAACTCCGGAGGCGGCTCCGACGATGGACCCGCTGCCGGTGGCGCCGAAGGACTTGGTCTGGACTCCGGAGAGGGAGCCGCCCTTGGCGACCATCGAGCTCACCGTCGACTTGAAGTCGGCGGACTTGTAGACTTCGACGTGGCCCTGGGTCTTCGCCTCGTGCTGGGAGAGGGGGACCGGGCTCTTCGCCGAGGGCAGCTTCGAATTGTTGTTGCTCGCGGCCGCGGCGGCGGAGGTCATGACCTTCTCCGTCGGCTTCACCACGGGCTTCGTCCCCTGCTTCACCACTTTCTTCTCCGGGGCGGTCTTCACGCCGATGTCCGGCTTCTTCGTCTGGTCCTTGGTCTCGACGACGTCCGGCTTCTTCACCTCCGGCTGCTTCTCCTTCGGCGGCGTTTCGGGCTTCTTCACCGCGACCTTCGGGGGGGCCTTCTGCGGAACCGGCGGGGTGTCCTTGGTCTTTTCGACCGCCGGGTTCTTGTTCACGTAGAGGGGCTGCTTGTAGAGGATGGTGGCGAGGCGCTCGGGGGCGAGCTCTTCCTTCTTCGGGTCCTCCGGGACCTCGATGGAATTGAGGCCGACGGTGAAGAGGCCCACGAAGGAGAGGAAGAGGAGGAGGTACTTCCGGAAGTCCGGGTCCCGCTTCAGGATCGGCGCCGGGAGGATGGTCGGCGGAGCGATCACGTTCCGCACGAAGATCTGCAGGTCGTCCTTGTGGAGGCGCACGAGGTCCCGGCCCGTCAGGGTGGTGCTGGTGGTGGCGTAGCCCGCGTCCTTCTTCTTATCGCTCAGGTGGAAGACGCTGAAGCCCGGGAGGTTCTGGACGACGGTCTGGCCCGGCTGGACGTCGACGAAGGGGAACTTCTCGGTCTTGCCGAAGTAGGCGAACTCGAACTCGTCGTCCTTCTTGTGGAGGCCGGTGATGTAGTACTGCTTGCTCGACTCCGGGAGGTAGTCGACGCTGAAGACCTGGTCCCGGAAGAGGATGATGACTTCCACGGCCTGCTTGGAGGTCTCGTACTTGAAGATCGGATAGAGCTCGTCCTTGTCCTCGAAGATGTACTCGCTGAACTCGGCTTTCGGATCGGCCTCGAGCGGGTGGACGATCGAGGGCAGGGCCATGCTGGAGACGGCGGGCGCGGCCTTCGGCAGGACCTTCGCGTCGGCCGGGAGCTCCGGCAGCGGAGGCATCTTCACCGACGCCTCCCCCTTCACCGGCTCGAGGGCTTCGAGGACCGGCGGCAGCGCGGTCTCGGCCGAGTAGGGCTTGAACTCGACCTCGATGGCCGCGAGGCGGAAGGTGTCCCCGACGTGGAACTCCCGGGTGACGACCTTGTCGTCGTTCACGAAGGTCCCGTTGGTGGAGTTCATGTCGTAGATGATGGCCTTGTTCGGGTAGATCTCGAGGACGGCGTGGACTGCGGAGATCGAATCGTGGTTCACGATCAGGTCGCAGCTCTCGGCCCGGCCCAGGAGGAGCCGGCCGACGCCGAAGACCCCGCCCTTGGTCTTGTAGGCAGGATTCGTTGGCTTCATCTCGAACATCAGCGACTGTCCATTCTTTTCAATTTCCACTGCATTCCCCTAGCGTATGCCGTCCACGGCTTTTTTCATTTCTTTGTTAAAGTTCTGTCTCTCCGGGAGCTTGTTCTTGAACTCGTTCCGCAGGCGCGGGGAGACGGAGATGTCCCCCGGGGACCCGGACTCCCCTTCGACGCCGATCTCGTCGAAGTCGAACTTCTCGAACTTCTTGTACTCGTAGCGGATCTTCTTGTCCTCCGCGAGGGAGGCCGTGCTGACGAGGACCGCGATGATGATTAGATACGTTCTCACTCTCCGTCTCCTATTTGTGTCTCCACCGACGCCTGGTAGCGCTTGAAGGCCGTGGTCTTCGGATCGTCGACGCCGGCGAGGACGGTCCGGGCCTCCTCCTTCTTCCCGAGCTTGCTCAGGGTCAGGGCGTAGTTAAGGCCGATCTCGGGCTTACTCAGTTCGGCCTCCGGGATCTTCTGGTAGTAGGTCAGGGCCATCTGGTAGTCGGCCTTCAGGAAGTAGCAGGACGCCACCGAGTTGATCAGGTCCACGTCCGTCGGATTGGCCGTGTGGAGCCCGTCGAAGATCGGGAGGGCGTCCTCCGCGAGCCCGTAGGTCAGGTAGAGCTTCGCCAGGTTGTACCGCGGGGTCTTCGAGAACTTGGACTGCCGGTTCGCCTTCTCGAAGGCGATCAGGGCCTTCTGCTTCTCCCCCTGCCGGGAGTAGAGCACGCCGATGTTGTTCATCGCCGGGACGTAGTTGGGGCTCACCTCGATCGCCTTGTTGTAGAAGAGGAGGGCCTTCCGCGGGGAGCCCTGGTTCAGGTGGCAGTTCCCGATGAGGTTCCAGTAGCTCGGGATCTTCTGGTAGCGGTCGAAGTGCTTCGACGCGATGGCGAAGGCGGCCTTGAAGTCTTCCTTCGCGCAGCGGATGGAGACCTCGATGAGGGGATCCGTGGTGTTCGTCACCTTCGAGAGCTCCTCGTCGGTGTGCCGGTCCATGGTCTCGTCGCTCAGGGCCGGGTTCGACGACCGGGAGGTGCCTTCGTAGAACGACGGGACCTCCGTCGTGGTCAGCGGCTTCTCCTTCTTAAACCGGGCGTTCGCCCGGGCCTTGTCCTCCGGGAGGTCGTGCTTCACGGAGGCGCAGGACGCGAGGATGAGTAACGTCGGAACGAGGGTGAGCCTGATCATCTTTTACCTTCCCTTTCCATCAGCACGGAGTCCTTCTCGGTGAAGTAGCGCTTGAGCCGCTCGTCGCCGGCGAAGAGGACGTCGTAGTTGGCCGCGGAGAGGATCTTGTTTTCTCGGATGAGCTTCCGGATCTCCGACCGCTGCTTCTGCGCGTTCGAGAGGATCGGTTCGTAGACCTCGCTCATGGCCTTCTGGAAGCTCGCCACGTACTCCGGCGACTTCCCCTCCGGGACGAAGGCCCGGAGCTTGGATCCGAAGTCCTCGTAGGCTTCGATCACGTACTTGTAGGCCGTGACGATCCCCTTCCCCGACCCGGTCTTCTGGATCGCGTTCACCTCGGAGGTGAGCTGGTCGAGGAGCTGGAGCTTCTGCTTCACGGAGGCGTTGAACTGGTCCTCCGGGAAGCTCAGGGTGACCTCGTCGAGGCGCTGCTTCTTCTCCACGACGTTGGCGATCATCCGGTCGGCCATGATGTCGAGGGCCTCCACCGGGACCTCGGCCTTGCTCTGGAGTCCCTGCTGGTAGTACCTGTTCTGCTTGGCTGCGATGGCCCGGGCCTCTTCCATGTCTCCGATGGAGACGAGCTCCTTCCGGAGGTCCTCGAGGGGCTTGATGAGGGCCGGGTGGTTCGCGGGAGACTTCTCGAGTTCTTCGATCATCTTCTCGTAGGCTTCGTAGCGCTTGGCCTTCGAGAGTTCCTTCAGGACCTCGAAGCTCACCTCCGAGATCGTGGCTTCCGGGATGGCGCACTCCCGACCGAAGTTCCGGATCTCGACGGCCTTGTCGAGGTTCCCGTTGGCCAGGGCGATGTAGACGGAGTTCTTGTAGGCCACGACCTTGTTGCCGTTCTTCTGGTTGCAGAGCTTCGCGAGGACCCGGTGGGAGAGGTCCGAGGACTGGGCGAAGTTCTGCCGCAGGAAGAGGCCCGAGGAGATGCTGAGGAGGGAGTCGGAGAGCTTGGCCACCTCCGCGGGTTCCATGTCCTTGAGGGCGCTCACCGCCCAGAGGTAGCTTTCGTTGACGTTCCCGAGCTCGTAGTAGAGGGCCGAGAGGTTGTAGGCGGCGTTCACCTTCGCCTTCTTCGTGCTCTCTCCGGAGTCGTAGATCAGGTGGTACCCCTTGAGGGCCGTGGCCTTGTCGCCTTTCTTCAGCGAGGTCTGGACCCCTTCGATCTGGATCTTCGTCATGAGGTTCCGGAGGGCGTCGGCGTACTTCTTCGAGACCTTGAAGTCGCCGGAGTTGATGCTCGCGACGTAGGCCTTGACCTTGGCGT
>SXUH01000411.1 GCA_005791855.1 Bdellovibrionales bacterium | reverse complement strand
GGAATTAAAATGAAACTCCTCCTTTTGCTTTTGTTGCCTCAGATCGCTCTCGCCAGCCTCCAGATCCCAACCAAGGAATTCCAGTTCCAGGCGAGCCTGAACGCCGTCATCGGTAACTCCACCAGACCCGACGTGCGGCCGGGGATGGTCGTGGCGAGCCCGAGCAGACAGAATCCGAACTACTACTTCGACTGGGTCCGGGACACGGCCCTCACCATGCGCTCTCTCATCGACCTCTACGACGCCAAGAGAGACCCGAAGCTCAAGAAGCTCATCCTCACGTGGATCGACGCCGAGATCTTCCGGCAGACCCTTCCGACCATGACCGGGCTCGGGGAACCGAAGTTCAACGTCGACGGCTCGGGGTACACTGGCCCCTGGGGCAGACCGCAGAACGACGGCCCAGCTCTCCGGGCCATCTCCATCATCCGCTTCGCCCGGATCCTCCTCCGGGACGGCGAGCAGGACTACGTGATCAAGAAGCTCTACAACTCCGGTTCCGTGATCAAGAAGGACCTGGAGTACACCGCCCGGGAATGGACCAAGCCGAACTTCGACCTGTGGGAGGAAGTGAAGGGCATGCATTTCTACACGCTACTCGTGCAGCACACGGCCCTGCAGGAAGGGGCGAAGATGGCCCGGGAGTTCCGCGACGACGAGGCGGCTTCGAGGTACGAAGCCGAAGCGAACAAGATCGCCCGCGGTCTCGTGAACCGGTTCCTGGATCCGAACGTCGGGATCCGCACCACCGTCGACCGCGTGGAAGGGATCGACTACAAGACTTCGAACCTCGACGCGGCCCCGATGCTCGCCTTGCTCCACACCTACCCGTACCAGAAGCTCTTCGGGTTTAACCACCCGCAGGTGCGGAAGTACATCGACACCCTCGCCCTGACCTTCGCCAAGGGCTACGAGGTCAACAAGGCCCTCCCGGATCTCGGCGTGGGAATTGGCCGCTACCCGGAGGACCGCTACGATGGAAACGGAACGTCCCTAGGGAACCCGTGGTTCCTCCTGACCCTGGGCCTCGGGGAGTACATGTGTCTGCTCCGGAACGAAGTGCGGACCGACCGCATGGACCAGATGATCGAGAAGCAGTTCCAGCGCGCGCTCTTCCACTCCGATCGCCGCGGGCACATGTCCGAGCAGTTCAACCAGCGGACCGGTCACATGCAAGGAGCGGTGGACCTGACGTGGTCGCACAATGCATTCCTCACCGCCATGATGAGATGCCACTGAAGCCTTCGACTTTAGTGCTCTAGGGTCGGGCCCTCGTCGTTCTTGATGAGCGAGAGCTTCACCGCGTAGGACATGGACTTCGCCGGCATGAAGTCCGGTTCCTTCGTCTCCGGTTTCTTGCTCCGCCAGTCTTCCGAAGTCATGGAGGCCTTGGCGATCTTCCGGTCCATCACGATCCCGGCTTCGAGCTGCGAACGGAGTCCTTCGAAGAGGCCTAGCTTCGCCTGGATCCGCTGGACCGGAGCGACCTTGGTGATCTGATCGAGGATGGTCTTGATGACCTCCGTGCGGGTTCCGGTTTCGTAGGTCTGGGTCACGAAGCCCGATTCGATGAGGGCACTCCGGTTGATGGGTGCGCCCGTGAGGATCCAGGACCGGGCGAAGGCCGGGGAGACCAGGGTGGAGAGCATGCTCATCCCGCCGGCGGCCGGGACCAGGCCGTAGACGTTGTGGTTGAAGCTGATCTTGGCGTCCGCGGAGCAGATCCGGAGGTCCGCGCCCAGCGCGAACTCCGAGGCCAGGGTCTCGCAGCCGCTCCCGAGGTCCATGATCACGGTCTGCGGAAGCTGCATGAGCGAGAAGATGATCTTCTGGAGTTTCATGTTGATCTTATCAAGCTGGCCCCGGGTGACGCTCGAGAGCGAGTCCAGTTCCAGGCCCGTGGAGAACACGCCCGAGGAGGAGTCGATGAAGATCGAGTTGATCTCCACCCGCGCCGTACACCAGGCGAGGAGGGACTCGAGTTCGAAGAGCATCTCGAGGCGGAAGGCGTTGTTCCAGTCCGGTCTGTTCAGCGTGACGAAAAGGGTGCGGGTGGTCTTCTCAAGACGCGTGGAGAGAGTGGTGTAGTTGAACAGAGGCTGCATTTACCGTCCTTGGTTACTCGCATTGAACCTGTTTTAAAATTGCCACCTTCGTCGTTGCCTGCGTCGCTCCTCGCTGCGACGTACTTTCGTACGCCTCGCTCGTCACTTCTTGTCGCCTAGAATCTGACAACTTTAAAACAGGTTCAGTTTTAAGAAAGACCTTCGCCATTCCATGGTGAGAAGTCATCGCCCCACTATTTTTTCAAAGAACCCATGGAGGTGTCAAAGGGGAAAAAAAAGTGGTCAATTTTGCTTTGTTTAGCGAGGAGGAGTTTAGGGTGCTTAGAAGGAATCGATCTTAAAAGTTCTTTCACCGGCGGAGGTGTCCTCCGCAATCCTGAGGGATATCCTCCCCACTTCCCGGCCGTCGGAGGTTTCGACCACCACGCGCCAGCTGCCAACGCGGTAATATTGCTTGGAGGCGAAGCCTCGGAAGCCCTCGTCCCGACCACCGAGGATGGAGAGGGGGATGGTGTCCTCGAGGAACCACCCTCTCTTCGGGTCGTCGAAGTACCAGCGGAGGAAGATCTTATCCTCGAAGCGGGCGGGGGAGAAGATCGACAGCAGGACGTAGACCTTGTCGCCGGGTCTCGCCCAGAACTCCTGCGACCCGTTCTCCCAGAACCGCCAGGCCGACTGCTGGTGCTTCCCCAGGTACTTCCCTTCCTGCTTGAGGACGTCGTAGTAGATGCCGATCTTCTTCACTGCCACCGGCACCGGGGGGATGAGGGAAGAGTAGTAGCCGACGAGGAAGAGGAGGTGCACGGCCAGGGACGGGAAGAGGACGTGCTTCTTTAGAACCTGGTTGCCCTCCCTCCCGCGGAAGTTCCCCTGCCAGACGAACCCGGAGACCAGGATGGAGCTCACGATCCCGAGCCAGAACGGCACGAAGCCCACGTGGCCCAGGAGGATCGGGTAGAAGAAGGCGAAGTAGGAGAGCAGGCAGATGGTGTAGAGGATCACCCGTACCGGAAGGCCCAGGCGCTGGATCTGCGGGACCTCGTTGGCGAGCATGAGGCCCGCGAGGAGCAGGATGAAGAAGAAGCTCGTGAGCGCCGAGGCCGAGGTGTAGTAGAAGATGGTGTAGGCCGAGAGCAGGGAGCCGAAGAGGAAGTGGACGAAGAGGTCGTGGTACTCCCAGAAGTTCTTCGCCCGCGGCGAGAGGGTGAGGGCGCCGATCTTGAGCTTGATCTCGACCACGAGGAGGGTCCCGAGGAGCAGGAGGTACACCGCCTGCTGGACCAGGTTCAGGAGGTCGTCGATCCGGCCCAGGGTGAGGAGGTCGAAGACGAACCCGAGGACGAACACCGCGACAGAGAGGAGGACTTCGTGTTTTTGATAGAAACCTAAGAACCGCGACTTGAGGGCCGAGGGGAACCGCGTCTCCACTAGTGCCCTTCGAGGAATCTTTCCGCCCTGATCGCCGCCTGACACCCGGAGCCCGCCGCCGTGATGGCCTGGCGGTAGTAGGAGTCCTGCACGTCCCCGCAGGCGAAGACGCCGGCGACGTTGGTGTCCGGGCCGTTACTGGTCTTGATGAAGCCGTGGTCGTCGAGGGTCACCTGCCCCTTGAGGAAGGAGGTGTTCGGCGTGTGCCCGATGGCATAGAAGAGTCCGTCGGTGTCGCGGGTTTCTTTCTTCCCGGTCTTGAGGTTCAGGGCGACGATCCCGCAGACGCCGGCGGCGTTGCTTTTGATCTCGGTGACGACGGTGTCCCAGAGGAACTCGATCTTCGGGTTCTTCAGGGCCCGCTCCTGCATGGGCTTCGAGGCCCGCAGGGTATCTTTCCGGTGGACGACGTAGACCTTCTTGGCGAACTTGGTGATGAAGGTGGCGTCCTCCATGGCCGTGTCTCCGCCCCCCACGATGTGGACGATCTTGTCCCGGTAGAAGAACCCGTCGCAGGTCGCGCAGGTCGAAACCCCGCGGCCCGTGAGCTCCTTCTCATTGGGAAGGCCCAGCCACTTAGCCGAGGCTCCGGTGGAGATGATCACGGTGTCGGCGAGGTACTTCTCCCCGCTGGAAGAGGTCACGGTGAACGGCCGCCGGGAGAGGTCCACGTCGGTGCAGAGGACCGGCAGGAACTCGGCGTTGAAGCGCGCGGCCTGCTTCTTCATGTTCCCCATGAGCTCGGGTCCCATCACCCCGTGCTCGAAGCCCGGGAAGTTCTCGACCTCGGTGGTGAGGGTGAGCTGGCCTCCGGGTTCGTGGCCTTCGAGGACGAGGGGTTTGAGATCCGCGCGAGCGGCGTAGATCGCTGCGGTTAAGCCCGCGGGACCGGTTCCGATGATGACAACTTTACGTCTTTCCACGTAAACCTCGACTTCTAGCTGTTAGTTATTTTTTTTCTTCCGCCGGAGCCGCGGCCGCGCCGACCCCGAGCTTCTTCTTGATGATGGCAGGACGATCGTCCATCTCCGGATGCAGTTCGTAGTACGCTTTCACTGAAATGAGATCCTTCGGGTTCGGGGCCTTCACCGAAGTCACGAACTGCTCACCGGTGAGGGAACATTCGTAGTTATATGTGATCTTCTCACGTCTTTTTTTCATGAAACTATTCCTTTTTGGACTGTGATTTCTTTATAGAATTTTTGCTACGCTTTATCAAGGACTTACTGCCAGGCCAAATCGGGGCACTATTAGGAAAAAAACGTGTATTTTCAAAACCTTGTTTCGATGTACAATATGCAAAAGAGTTATTTCAAGGATGGATAATTGATAGCAAGGATTGTGCTTCCACTCATGCTGCTGATAGCAATGATGCCTTCGGCGTGGGCCATTTTTGGGTCAAGACTCATCGGCATGTCCCAGAGCGGTCAGACATTGCTCTTTGATATAGGGGAGCAGGAAGGTCGACTGCGGGAAGGTGACTTCGGCGTGGTCATCAAAGAGATCAAGGACCCGAACGCCCGGGACCTCCGGCTCGTCCCCGTCGGAAAGGTCAAGAACATCAAGCTCTACGACACCAAGTCCGCCTGGGTCCTCTACAAGTCCCTCGACAAGGCCCCGCTGGTGAAAGGGGAGAAGTACCTCCTCCTCACGGAGTTCGCCGTCCTCCAGGGCCGTCGGGACCCGCGCCTGGGGAAGCTCACCGTCGTCACGGAGAAGGAAAAAGCCGACCAGACTTCCCAGGCCGCCCTGGCGGAAGACAAGGACCGGCTCGCGAAGCTCAAGGACCTCTACCCGGAGGCGGAGCCGCTCCACTGGGCCGAGACCCGCACGGACACCGACGTCGACCTCGTCGAGGTCGAGGTCTGGGACAAGAATGGCTCGAGCAAGCACCGGAGCGCGCTCTACAAGAGTCCGTACAAGGAGGACTTTAAGCGGGAGCTCCGCCTCGAGACCTTCGAGAAGCTCGTGGCGGCCTACCTCAAGAAGGTCAACGACCCGGGCTTCAACTACGACGCCTTCTACGACGAGCAGATGCGGACCGAGTTCGCCAACGAGTTCCGCCGGAAGCCGAGCGTTCCCTCGGAGTACGAGAACTTCCTCTCGCTCCAGAGCCAGAAGGCCATCGCCGACGCCAAGCTCTACCGGGCCATGCTGGAGAAGGGCGAGAGCTGGTCTGAGGATTTCTCCGACGAGGAACTCCGGACCGTCCTCCGGGAAGTCTCCGTGCTCCAGGAGCGGGACCGCCGGAAGTTCATCGTCGCCAACCCCAACCAGTACGTCGTCTACCTGGACTACGCCCTGGCCCTCACCGATGCCCAGACCGACCAGGACCCGGGCCACCGGCGCGGTGTCCGCTACGCCGTCGACCTGGACCTCGAGGCCACCCCCTTCCTGAACCACCCGACCCTCGAGCGCTTCACGGTGAACGGGACCTTCCGCGTGAACCGCACGGCCCTCGAGGCGGAGAACTCCAACGTCGACCTCGACGAGTACTCCCTCTCCGCCGGAGTTAATTGGTATCCCATCTACGCCCCCCACGTGGTCGAGGCCCCCTCGGTCTTCCTCGGCGCCTCCGTCCGCTCGGGCTGGGCCAGCGCCAGCGCCCCGACCACCGGGGACACGGGGAAGTACACCGTGAGCGGAGTCCCTGGAGTTCGGGCCGGAATGCGGTATAATTTCCAGAACAACTTCGGACTGCGGATCCTGGCGAGCATGGAGATCCTGACGCTGGACCAGTACGAGACGAACAAGGTGAACACGATTCTACCAAACGAACAGAAACTCGCCGAGGGGATGATGAGCTTCGGCGTGCTCTATTCATTCTGAGGCATACCATGAAGACACTCGCCCTCCTGCTGCTCCTCCTCCCCGTAAGCGCCTTCTCCCTGGAAGTGGACGAGAAGCTCACGGTGCGCCTGGTGAAGACCTCCGAGTCCCGGAAGACGGTGATGATCAACCGCGGGACGGAGGACGGCCTGGTCGAAGGGGACCACGCGAAGTTCATCGTCACCGCGGGCCTCGTCGCCCGGGGCGTGTGCGTGAAGGTCTCCCCGTCCCGCTCCGTCTGGTCCATCTACCGGTTGGTGAACGCGGACTTCATCGTCAACGAATCGGTGATGAGCATCAAGATCACCCCTCCCATCAAGCTCACCAAGGACGAGACCCAGGCCATCGTGGAGGAAGACACCCCGGCCGCGGTGACCACGGGGGACGCCACCCAGCTCGGGATCCCGCTCGCCGAAGGCGCGAGCGACCTCGCCCCGGGAGCGACGGGGGCCAGCGAGGACCTGAGGGCCCTGGAGGACTCCGCCCCGGCCGTCATCCCCGAGAAGAACCTGGAGGCCTTCGGCATGCTCAACATCTCCGCCCTCTCCGGGAGCACGAAGACCGACACCGGAGCCTCGAGCGTCACCGCGTCCCAGGCGGGCCACCACCTGGGCCTCGGGGCCGAGCTCTATCCGCAGAAGGAGCGGGAGTGGTACTCGCGCTTCAGCGTGCTGGGCGCGCTCAATCTCCTGCGGCAGAACAGCCAGGCCTACAACGGTTCGAGCTCCACCAACGACGTGACCGAGTTTTCCTTCGGGCTGAACTGGCACCCGACGAAGCTTCCGAGCCAGACCCTGGCCTTCATCCCCTTCGTCCACGCGAGCTTCCACCTCGGGACGGTGGAGTCCACGTACTCGCCGGGGAGCGAGAACCCGGGCGGGCCCGACCTCTCTGCGAGCGGGAAGACCGCGGGGTTCGCCCTCGGGTTCGGGTACAAGTTCTACACCCACAAGGGCTTCGGCGTGCGGGCCCTCCTCGACTACTACTCGCGGGCCGAGAAGTTCAGCGACGACGACGCCTCGAACGCGTTCAACAGGACGGTGGCGGGCCCCCGGCTGATCCTGGGCCTCTCCTACCGGTTCTAGGTCGACGGAATAAAAAAAGCCCTCCGGAGAGGGCTTCTTTTCTTTAAGCGTTTGGGCTTAGCTTAGTTCCACTCTTGTGGCTCGTAGGTCGTCGGAGCCTGAGTGTTGTAGCCCTTGATCCGAACGGTGACCTGCTCTCTGTGAGCGCCGGAGTTCGACTTCACGGTGATCTGGAGTCCGTTTCCTCGCTTCGCGGTTGCGACGGCGTTGTCGGAGAGGGTGAAGGTCTTGATCTTCTCGAAGCGGCCAGAGCGGTCAGTGAGCTCGTACTTCTCGCCGGACTCGAGGTTCACGTCGGAGCAGAACTTCACTCCGATGAACTTCAGAGAGTAGCGAGTCTTGCCCTGGTTTTCGTAGCTGCGGAGCTCGACGGAACCAGCGCAGTCGTAGAGAGCGGCGGAGTCTTCGAGAGTGCTCTCGGCCATGGCGAGGGAAGCGACGGAGAGAAGTAATCCTACAAATAAAGTTTTCATGCGTGTCCTTAGGTTAATGTCTCGACAAAAAGTAGAGACTGTTGTTGGGTTGTTGCGGTGCACAGTATGCTTTTTTTGAAAACGAATCCAGCGGAGGGACGAATTTTACATAGGCGTTTTTTTACACAAAATTTTTCGCAAAAAAAAAGGCCCTCCGGAGAGGGCCTCTTTTTTAAGATCGCTTGAGGGAGCTTAGTTCCACTCTTGTGGCTCGTAGGTCGGAGCCGGAGCCGGGGCAGAGTAGTAGCCCTTGATTCGAACGGTGACCTGGTCTCTGTGAGCGCCGGAGTTCGATCGAACGGTTACCTGGAGGCCATTCCCACGACGAGCAGTCGCAACGGCGGCGTCGGAGAGGGTGAAGGTCTTGATGTGCTCGAAGCGGCCAGAGCGGTCAGTGAGCTCGTAGCTTTCGCCGGACTCGAGGATGACGTTCGAACACTGGTTCACGCCGATGAACTTCAGGGAGTAGCGAGTCACGCCCTGGTTAACGTAGCGGCGGAGTTCGACCGAACCAGCGCAGTCGCTAAGACGAGAAGAGTCCTCGAGGTAGCTGTCGGCGATGGCGCTCAGTGAAGCGAGTGAGAGGAGTAATCCAATCAATACTGTTTTCATGAAAGTTCCTTAGGTTTTGCCCCTAGTAGTAGAGGCTTTTGGTTAAGTGATGGGCGGATCTTACACGCTCTTACATTTAAAAGCTAGCTATCTGCCTAAAATTACATACCTAAGAATAACTAATAGATGGTATTAGAAAAATTGGAGCTAGGTGTTACTAGAAGAATCCAAAGCTTTTTTCACAAGGTCTAAAGGTATCCCCATAACGTCTTTAAGTTCATTCACATTTTCCAGCAGGGAGAGGCGGCGTTTGACCAGGTCTTCGAGGGTCGAGACCTTTTCGAGGGAGATGATTTTTTTGACGAGATCGAGGTCGAGCTGGGGTTTCGGGCCGAAGGTCGGCATGAAAGATTTCTGGCGGAGGGGGCCCAGGGTGAGGTTCGGAAGGTACCGCTTCCCGAGCCTCGGCACGATCTCCTGGGCGATCTCCTGGGTCATCTTCCGGAAGGTGGTGTACTTCCCGCCGAGGAGGACGTAGGTCCGGGAGTCGGGCCTGAAGATCTTGTGGAAGCGGCTGGCCTTCCCTCTCTCGTCGACCGATTCGTCCTCTCGCACCAGGGGCCTCACCCCGGCGAAGGTGGAGATGATGGAGTCCCTGGTGATGTTCGCCTGCGGGAAGTACTGGGCGAGGGTCCGGAGGAGGTAGTCGATCTCCGCGTCCACCGGCCTGATGTTGAACATCTCCTGGTCCACCGGCGTCTCCGTGGTGCCCACCATGATGGAGTTCCTCTGGGGGATCACGAACACCACCCGGTTGTCCTTGGTGGTGAGGACCACGGAGCCGCTGGTCTTGATCGTCCCCTCCCGGAGCCAGAGGTGGATACCCTTCGAGAGGAGGAGCCGGGGCCTCCACGGGATCCCGAGCTTAGGCAGGAGCTCGTCGGTGAAGGGGCCGGTGGTGAAGACGAGGTACTTCGTTCGCACCGTGGTCGAGGTGCCGTGGAGCCGGGAGGCGTAGGTGAGCTCGTACCCGTCGGCCGTCCGAACCGCGCTCGTGATCTCGTGGTAGCTCAAGGCCTCGGCGCAGGGTTCGAGGAGGGCGTCGTAGAGGCACTCCAGGGAAAGTTTCGCGTCGTCGACGACGCCGTCGTAGTACTTCCCCGCACCCAGAAGGCCCGCGGGATCGAGGGAGGGGACCCGGTCGAGGGTCTCCCGGCGGTCCAGCATGGCGTGGGGTTTATTCCGGAAGTGGGAGAGGAAGTCGTAGAGGAAGAGGCCGCACCTTAGCATCCAGGGGGCGTACTTGGAGTAGTCGTAGAGCGGGAGGTAGAACTCCCGTTCGAAGCACAGGTGCGGCGTCAGCCGGAGCCAGAGGTTCTTCTCCTCCAGGGCTTCCTGGACCAGGCCGAAGTCGTAGGTCTCGAGGTAGCGGATGCCACCGTGGAGCATCTTCGACGAGCTCTGGGAGGTCTGGGAGGAGAAGTCTCCTTTCTCGAGGAGGAGGGTCCGGACTCCGTTCAGGGCGAGGTCTCTGATGAGGCCGCAGCCGTTGATCCCGCCGCCAACCACCACGACCTCGTACTGGTTCATACCTTGTTGACCCACACCAGGTTTCCCGTGCAGGTGAGCCGGTACTTGTGATTGCTGTTCCCGAATTCGGTCGGGAGCGGAGTGAGCTGGTAGTTGAGGCCCACCACCGCGTTGGCGGAGGCCTTCAGGGCGTGGGCCTTGAGCTTCTGGGCGAGCTCCTGGTAGTAGCGCGGGAGCTCCTCGGAGTTCTCGTTCTCCACCATGGTGGCGGGCACGATCTTGTGCTCCGACGCCACCCCCATGTAGCGGAGGACCTGGTGGCCCTCGAGGCTCGGGGTCGCGGCCACGATGATCTGGGAGATGTCGAGCTTGGCGTCGTCGAAGCGGAAGTGGTGGCCCTGGTTCTGGTAGAGGTTGTACTTCGAGACGATCCCGACCTCCGGGGTCTCCCGGTGCTTCGGCGGGTGGATCTCGTCGGAGAGGCCCACCTGGATGTCGATGTCGAAGCGCCGGAGCCGGTGGGCGAGGAGGATCGCCGCGTACTCGGAGATCCGCGGGACGAGGAGGCTCCCGCGCATGAGCCGGCCCTTCATCACCTCCTCGGAGTCCGAGAGGAGGCCAAGCTCCTTGAGGGTGAGGAGGATGTCGTTGACGTCTTCGATGTAGCGGACGTTCTTCAGGAGGACGCTGAAGGACGGGTTCCCCTCCACCGTGCTCGCGGAGAAGCTCGTGCTCTCCCCGAAGGTCTTGAGGTCGGCGAAGGTCTCCGGCGGGGTGGCCTCGACGGTCCGCTCCGGCGCGGGGGCGCGGGGGATCTCGGTCTTAGTGAGGGTCGGTTCCGGATCCCGGAACGCCGGCGCGGAGTCCTCGGAGAGGAAGGGGGTCTCCGCGGCGTCGCTCTCGTCGAAGCTTCCGGAGAAGTCCGGCGGGAGGTGGGACTCCTCGGCCTCTTCGAAGGCGGTTCCGGTCTCGGAGCCGAAGCCGCCGTCGAAGGCGGCCGCGTCCTCGAAGGCCTCGCCCTCGCCGCTTCCGTAGTCCGCGGCCTTCTCCTCCTCGATCTCCTCGTTCAGTTCGTGGATGAACTCGCCGAGGTCGTCGATGCTCGTCAGGTCCCGTTTCTGATTGCTCAAAGCGATGCCTCCTTCCTAGGCCCCGTGGCAGGCCTTGAATTTCTTCCCCGACCCGCACGGGCAGGGATCGTTCCGGCCGACCTTCACGGTGGCGCGGATGATCTTCTTCTCCTCGGTCATGGTCTTCGCTCTCTCCGCCTCCTGGTGCGCGCGCAGCTGGGCCTCGAGGATCTCCTCCTGCTGCCGGTGGATGGCTTCGATCTCCTCCTGGGTCATGAGCTTGATGTGGGAGATCCGCTCGACCACGGCGCGCTTGATGGCGTACTTCATGTTCTCGTAGATGGTGTAGGCTTCCCGCTTGTACTCCACCAGCGGGTCCTTCTGGCCGTAGGAGCGCAGGTTGATCCCTTCCTTCAGGTGGTCCATGGCGAGGAGGTGGTCCTTCCAGTACTGGTCGAAGGTGGCGAGGAGGACTTCCCGGAAGGTGAGCTTCACCTGCTCGGGGTCGAAGCCCGAGAACTTCTTCGCGAGCGCCGCGGCGCCTTCTTTCTTGAAGTACTCGGCGACGTCGCCGGAGGTCTCCTTCGAGCACGCCTCGGCGGTCAGCGGGTGGTCGATGTTGTAGACGCTCGAGACGGTGGCGTTGATCTCGTCCCACGGGTACTCCCGCAGGGTCGCCTTCTTGTCGGGCCTGAACTGCTCGGAGAGGTTGTAGGCCACCTCTTCGATGAAGTCGTGGACGAGCTCCTGGTTGCCCTCGTCGTTGAGGATGTCCCGGCGGATCTTGTAGATCACCTTCCGCTGTTCGTTCATCACGTTGTCGAAGTCCAGGAGGTGCTTCCGGATGTCGAAGTTGTGGGTCTCCACTTTCTTCTGAGCCTTGGCGATGGCGTTGCTAATCATGGAGTGCTCGATGGGCTCGTCGTCCTTCATCCCGAGCTTCACCATGATGCCCTTGATCCGGTCGGAGCCGAAGATCCGCATGAGGTCGTC
>SXUH01000410.1 GCA_005791855.1 Bdellovibrionales bacterium | reverse complement strand
CCGGCGACGTCGCCGAGCCGGCGGTCTTGCCGGAGCTTCGGTCTCGTGAAGCCCTCCTGGAGGCTGATCCACGCGAGGGACTGGAAGACGTCGATCTGGGCGAGGCGCTTGGACACGTCCAGCACGAGGTGGGCTTCGTCCTGGACCTTCTGGTTGATGGCGTCGAAGATCTCCCGCTCGAGCTTCACGAGCTTGTCCAGCGCGGAGGTCACGTCCTTCTCGAAGAGGTCCAGCTCCTCGGTCACGTAGCGCTCGTTGTTCACGAGCGTCTGCCGCCGGAGGAAGCTCTTCGGGACCTTCGAGAGGTGGGAGTTGGAGATCTCGATGAAGTACCCGGAGATGTTGTTGTGCTTGATCTTGAGGTTCGAGATCCCGGTCTGGGCGCGGTACTTCGCCTCGAGCTTCAGGATCTCCTCGGAGGCGGAGCTCGCGAGCTTCTCCAGGCGGTCGCGCTCCCGGCTCGCCCCCCGGCGGATGAGGTTCCCCTTGTCCTGGTGCGCGCCGAGCTCGTCGCTGATGGTGGCGCGGATCTCCAGGGCGAGTTTCTCGAGGAAGGCTTCGTCTTTCTTCGAGAGCTTCTGGAAGAAGCCGAACCCGTTCTTGTCCAGGTCGCCTTCGAGCTCGCGGAAGACTTCGAAGGCCGTGGCGAGGTTCAGGAGGTCCTGGGCGCAGACCTTCTTGGTGGTGATCTTCGCCATGATCCGGTCCAGGTCCCGGACCTGGTCCAGCTGGGAGCGGATCGACTTCATGACCTCCGGCTTCCCCATGAGGGTCTCGAGGACGTCGAGGCGCTTGTCGATCTGCCCGCGGTCCCGCAGGGGAGTCTGGAAGTACTGCTTGAGGTAGCGCGCGCCCATGGACGTCTTGGTCCGGTCCATGAATCCCAGGAGCGAGCTCGCCTCCTTGTCCCGGCTCCGCGGGAAGATCTCGAGGCCCGAGAGAGTGGCGAAGGTGACCTTCATGTTCTCTTCGTTGTTCAGGAGCCGGAAGGGCCTGAGGTGGCTGATCTTCTCCAGCGTCTGAGTCGAGGTGACGTAGTAGCTCAGGGCCCCGAGGGGTGCCAGGACCGCCTGCTTCTGGGCGATGATCCCGTCCCTCTCGTAGGTCGGGATGAGTTTCTTGATGTAGAACCCGGAGTGCCGTTCTTCGAAGTACTCCTGGCTCAGGTGGGTCTTCAGGATGTCCATGCTCTGGAGGTAGTCCTCCACCATGGGGAAGTGTTCCCACTGTCCGAGGTAGGAGATGAACTCCTTGGGTTTGATCATGAGCAGGCGCTCGCAGAAGTCCTCGATGGTGTTGAAGCAGAGGCCGTAGAAGTCTCCGGTGGTGAAGTCCAGGAGGATGAGGATGAAGCTCTTCTCGTCCTTGTATCCGGAGGCCAGGAACTTGTTCTCGGCCGTCGACGCCTTGTCCAGGTCGTAGGGCATGCCCGGGCTGACGATCTGGGTGACGGCCCTCTTCACGATTCCCTTGGCCTCCTTCGGGTTTTCGATCTGCTCGCAGATGACGACCTTCTTCCCGAGCGAGGAGATGCGGTCGACGTAGGTCGCGGCCGCGTGGTGGGGGATCCCCGCCATGGGGATGGGGTGCTCCCCGAGCTTCCCCCGGACGGTGAGGGAGATGTTGAGGATGCGAGCCGCCTCCCGCGCGTCTTCGAAGAACATTTCGTAGAAGTCGCCCATGCGGAACATGAGGAGGACATCGGGGTACTGTTTTTTTACTGAATAGTACTGCTCCATCATCGGCGTTAGCTTAACACCCGAAGCCACAAGATCTTTTAACGCAAGGCCTTCATGAACTGATTGATTTTGCATCCCAATACCCTACAAAAACCAAGGAAAAACGTCATCTTTTTTCAACTGTCCAAGCAGCCTTTGGATACGTTTAACTATCTGGAATCCCACAAAAAGTGTAGGATGAGAGCATGAAGTTCAGGGACCCGAAATCGTTAATGATCATATCATTTTTTGTCATGTTGAATGCCTTCATTATTCTGAAGTCTTTCACACAGAAAAAAAATGACGTGGAAGAAAATCTCAAGGCCAAGGGCCTCACGACAGAATACACGGTGATCGAAGACCTGGACTACTTCCACATCCGCGACGGAGTTCCGCAGATGTCTCTGGCCGCCGAGACCATGCGGTCTCTGGGGGAAGACGTGGCGGAGTTCGAGCTCCCGAAGGGCGTGTACAATTTCCAGGACAAGGATAAGACCCTTCGCTACGAAGCCCGGACCGGGATCTACAAGAAGGTCGCCGACCTGCTGGTGCTGAACGGGGACGTGAAGCTCACGAGCGACGAAGCCAAGTACTCCGCCGAGAAACTTCGGTACTACATGAAGAAGGATCTGGTGATGGGGTCCGGGGGAGTCCGGTTCGAGGGGGACGACCCCAAGACGAAGGACCATCTCATCATCACGGCCGAGTCCATGCAGGCCAATCCGCAGAACCAGTACACAAAATTTACTGAGAACGTCGACGGGTCCCTGGAGCGGAAAAAGAAGTATGAAGGAAAGCTCACATTCTCGTCGAGGGTCATGGAGCTCAACGGGCGCACTTCCCTGGCGCAATTACAAGGGGATGTGAAGATGAACCGAAGCTCCTACCTCATCACCGCCGGGAAGGCGGACATCCATCTGGAGAACTTTAACAAAAGCCTCAAGTATTTCGTCTTAAATGACGATGTGAAGATGACTGAAACCATGCAGACTCCTCAGGGGGTCATGTATCGGAAGGCTTTTTCTGAGCGCCTGGAGGGCTTCGGACGGGAGAACCGGATGGTTCTTTCCGGAGCTCCGAGAGTGGAGATGGGGAAGGACGTCATCAAAGGGTACCGGATCACGGTCCGGGAGAACATCGACCTGATCGAGGTCGACGACGCGATGTCGGACGTCCAGGTGAAGAAGAAGGAGAACTAAAGGAATGGTTTCATGACCGCAAGTTTTTTCGCAACGAACTTAAAGAAGACCTACAACGGTCGGGAAGTGGTGAAGAGCGTGAGCATCGACGTTGAGCTAGGCGAAGTGGTGGGGCTCCTCGGACCCAACGGAGCCGGGAAGACGACGTCGTTCTACATGATGGTGGGCCTGGTGCGGGCCGACGCCGGGAGGATCAACCTCCTGAACGAAGACGTGACCGAACAACCGCTCCACGTCCGGGCCCGGAAGGGCATCGGCTACCTCCCGCAGGAGGCGAGCGTGTTCCGCGAGCTCACCGTCGAGGAGAACATCTTCTCCGTCCTCGAGGTGCGGAAGCTCTCGGAGAAGGAGCGCCTCAACGCCCTGGACGACCTGATCCGCGACTTCGGCCTGGACCACATCCGGAAGTCCAAGGGCCGGGAGCTCTCCGGCGGGGAACGGCGGAGAGTGGAGATCGCCCGGGCCCTGGCCCTCGACCCGAAGTTCGTCCTCCTGGACGAGCCGTTCGCGGGCGTGGACCCGCTGGCGGTGAGTGACATCCAGGGGATCATCAAGCGGCTCAAGCAGAAGAACATCGGTGTCCTGATCACGGACCACAACGTGCGGGAGACCCTGGGGATCGTCGACCGGGCCTACATCATGAACCGGGGCGAGCTCCTCGTGAGCGGCACACCAGCAGAGATTATTAACAACGACATCGCCCGGAAGTTCTACCTGGGCGAAGAATTTAAGATGTAACAGGGGTTTTCCATGGCGATCAAAATGCATCAAGGGCTCAAGCAATCGCAGAGCTTAATGATCACGCCTCAGCTTCAGCAGGCCATCAAGCTTCTCACCCTCACGCACCTCGAGATGACCACCCTCATCTCCCAGGAGATGGTCGAGAACCCGATGCTGGAGGAGATGGACGGGGAGATGCTCTCCGGCGCGGAGGAGCCGAGCCGGGAGGAGCTGGACGCCCAGGAAGCCACGTCGGACAGCTTCTCGGGCCCGGAGCTCATCGAGGGCGCCAAGGAGAGCTTCGACTGGGAGTCGTACACCGAGTCCTTCAACAGTGCCTCGTCCTCGTCTCCGAACATGAAGGAGAGCTCGTCTCCCGAGGACATGCCGAGCTACGAGAACATGGTCTCGAAGGGCCAGAGCCTCCAGGAGCACCTCGAGTGGCAGCTCCGGATGGAGAACCTCTCCGCCGAGCACCTGAACCTCGCCCTGGACATCATCGGGAACATCGACGACGACGGGTACCTCGAGGTTCCGTTCGACGACATCGTCGCGCGGAACGAGGTCAAAGATAAGGACGACGCGCTCGGGATGCTGGGCCTCGTCCAGCACCTCGACCCCGTGGGCTGCGGGGCCCAGAACCTCGAGGAGTGCCTCGGGGTCCAGGCGCGGATGCTCCCGGAGCGCTGTCCGCTGGTGGAGCTCATCATCGAGCGGAACCTCCACGACCTCGAGAAGAAGGACTACGCCCGGATCGCCAAGGACTTCGGCGTCTCGAAGGACAAGGTGAAGGAAGCCGAGCTCATCATCATGCAGCTCAACCCGAAGCCGGGCCGCCTGGTCTCGGCCGAGGAAACCCAGTACGTCGTCCCGGACATCTTCGTCGCCCAGGTGGGCGGGGAGTTCGTGGTCCAGGTGAACGACGAGGGCGTGCCCCGGCTCCGCATCTCCAACCTCTACAAGTCCCTCATCAAGAATAGCCAGAGCAACACCGAGGCCAAGGAGTTCGTCCAGGACAAGCTCCGCGCGGCCATGTGGCTCATCAAGTCCATCGACAACCGGCAGAAGACCATCTACAAGGTGGCAAACTCCATCGTGAAGACCCAGCAGGAGTTCTTCAAGAAGGGCCCGGCCTTCCTCAAGCCGATGATCCTGAAGGACATCGCCGGGGAGATCGGCATGCACGAGTCCACGGTCTCGCGGGTGACGACCAACAAGTTCATGCACACGCCGATCGGGACCTTCGAGCTGAAGTACTTCTTCAACGCCGGGATCGGCGGGAAGAACGGGGGGATCGACATCGCCGGCGAGAGCCTGAAGCTGAAGATCAAAGAGATGATCGCGAACGAAGACCCGAAGCGGCCCCTCTCGGACCAGAAGATCTCCGAGCTCCTGAGCACCCGGGACATCGTCGTCGCCCGGCGGACCGTGGCCAAGTACCGCGAGTCCATGGGGATCGCTCCGTCGTCGAAACGAAAGAAGTAACAAAGGAGGGAGGCATGCGGTGAAGCAAGGTCCGACGAGTCCTGTGTCTGATTACTAACTTTTTGAGGCACGTTTATGAAACTAAAAATCTCCTACAAGCACATGAAGCACAGTGAAGCAATCGACGAACGCATTCGAGAAAAATCCGAGAAGTTCGAGAAGTACTACCAGGGCCACATCTCCATGCAGTGGGTGTGCTGGGTCCAGGACAACGAGCACTGGACGATGTGCAAGCTCCATGGCCCGAAGTTCGACTTCTACGCCAAGGCCAGCGCGGACAACATGTACAAGGCCCTCGACTTCGCCGTGGAGAAGCTCGAGCGCCAGATCGACCGGCAGAAGGAAATGGGACAGGCACGGATCCACAAGTCCCAGCACGAGAACCCCAAATACATGGAAATGATGAAGCAGGTGACCGAAGAGGAAAAGGTCGCCTTCGAAGAATGGGAAGAGAAATCAGCCTAATTCATAGACGTGTGGTGGGTCCGGGAGACCCGATCCACCACACGTCCCACCCCCGCCCACCCCGATAAAGGTCTAGCCTCGAAGCGCCGATGAGAAGGCCAAAGAATCCTCTCCCGGAGCCCTCGATGTCCATTCCCAAGAGTCGGCAGCTTAGCTTCGAACTCCAGCGAGCCCTGGGGCCGGGGGAAGTGTTGCTCTGGTCCGAGCAGCCGATCCCGAAGGACTACATCGCGGAGAGCTTCTGGTTATCCGGGATCGGCCTCTTCATCCTGGGAACGATCTACTCCCGGCTGCCGGAGCTTGCCTTCTCGGCGACCGCCGAACTCCGCCTCCTCGAACACGGGGTCTTGGCCGGCAGCGTGCTGCTCGCTTCCTTCTTCCTCATCAGCCCGTACCTCGCGTGGAAGATTTCCCTCCAGACCGTCTTCGCGATCACCGACCGGCGAGTGGTCATCCTGAGCTCCTACCGGAAGGTGAACGTCGAGGCCTATCTCCTCGAAGAGTGCAGCAAGATCCAGGCGGAAAAGAAGCCAGGGGGCCGCGGGGCGCTCTACTTCTCCGAGAAGCTGGAGCACGATCGGAAGGGCAGGCCCCGGAAGGTGAGGATCGGTTTCACCGCTCTCCCCGACGTGGACCGGGCAGCTCGGGTCCTCCAGGAGGCGCGGGAGAATCGTCTCCGGAGATCTACCGCCGCCTAGGAAAGAGGTCTTGAAACATCGCCACCCCAGCGCTATATTCGAGCCCGTCTGAGCCCCCGGAAGCTGGTGTGAATCCAGCACTGTCCCGCAACTGTAACCTTCTCAAGGAAGTCAGATACGGCCTCAGATGAAGACACTCCCGAGGAGGATTGAGTATGTCTAGGCCCGTCGCTCTCCTGTTCCTGCTTACTCTTCCGCTCCGGTCCGTCGCCGTCGAGCTGGAGGCGATCGAGGTCACCGCCGAGAAGGACGTGGACCTCTTCACCACCGGGAAGTCGACCGTCGTCCCCACCCATCAGCTCGAGGCCAGGCCCACGGCCCTCCTTTCGGGAACCTTCGACGGGGTCCAGGGCCTCGTGGCCACGCAGAACGGAGGGCCCGGAGGGCGGGTCTCCTTCTTCCTCCGGGGGACGGAGAGCCGGCACGTCTCCTTCACGCTCGATGGCCTGAAGCTCAACGATCCCTCGAACACCGACCGGCAGTTCGACGCCGCCTTCATGACCTCGGCGTTCATCCGGAACGTGCGGATCCACAAAGGGCCCCAGGCCGTGCTGTTCGGGTCCGATGCCTTCGGAGGAATGGTCGAGCTCGTCTCGAGGAAAGGCGAGACCCCGGGGGAGAGCAGGCTTTCCATCAACGGCGGGAGCTACGGGACGGTAGACGCGTCTCTGTCCCACGACTGGAAGAAGGACGGGAACCTGGGAACGGTGACGGTTTCGCGCTTCCACTCTGAT
>SXUH01000409.1 GCA_005791855.1 Bdellovibrionales bacterium | reverse complement strand
GTCCTGGGCCTCACGGGCCTGGAGCACAAGGACCGGTACACGGCCTTCTTCTTCATCCAGTACGGACTCTTCGCCCTCGCGACCGTCCTCGTCCTGTGCTTCCTGCCGGTGAACCTCTTCGTGGTCTCCGTCTGCTCTCTCCTGGTCTCCCAGGCCCTGCGGATGAAGACCAGGCTCTTCCTCGACGACTGGAAGAACTTCCATAAAACCGACGACGCGTACCTCGAGGTCTTTAACCCGATGACCGCGGAGAACCTCTCCAAGCTCCCGAACACCTTCTACCGCCTCCAGGACGAGTTCCTGGAGATGGGGCTCACGCCGAGGTCGACCTTTAGCCTCTTCGCCCTCACGGTCTTCGCCTTCCGCCGGGTCTCCGTCGAGGCGAGCTACCTCCTCCTCTTCCTCGCCTCCTTCATCCACCAGACCCACGCCTTCCTCCTCTACCTCATCTTCGCCGGGTTCGATCTGATCTTCGGAACAAGGAGCGGCTCGAGGAAGCTCCTCCTCCTCCACGGGCTCTTCATCCTCAAGACCGCCGTCGTCGAGAACGTCTGGCACTTCAGCTCCACCATCCCCCTCGGGATCCTGGTGGTCGCCGGGTCCGCGGCCCTGCTCAAGCTCCTCATCGTTAAGACGTCTCTCAAGGCATTCCTCGAGAGGATTTCGCTCCGGTTCGGAGCCGCGGCGGAGGTCCTCTTCGTCTGCTTCTGCTTCTTCTTCTGCTGGTTCTTCTCGAGCCTCATGCTCTCCTACTCGATGTCCGGAGCGATCATCAACGGCCTCCCGACCCGCGTCCTCGGGTTCCTCCGGCTCTACTTCATCTTCGGCGCGGTCTACGGCCTGAGTACCCTCGTGCCGTACGCGACCAAACTCCTGAGGCCCGCGGCCCTCGCCGGCGGAGTCCTCCTCCTCTGGCAGTTCTCGACGAAGGTTCCCGATGCGACGAAGCTCCTGAGGAGCAGGATCGACAAGCAGTCCTTCTCGGAGACGGGGTTCCTCGAGCGGACCGATCACGACCTCGAGACCAACATCATGATCCAGCTCTACCGAAGGTTCTAGCGAGCTACATCGACTCGAGGAGCTCTTTCCGAAGTTCGCTGATCTGAGACGAGATCAGGCCCATGAAGAAGGTGAGCACGCCGATGAGGATGGCGGTGGCTCCCAGCACGGGGATCCCGAGGCGCAGGGTGTAGGCGATGTAGAAAGAGTACACCAGCCCGGTCGACAGCATGAGGAAGCTGAAGGCAGTGAAGACGAGGAAGGAGTCGAAGAGGAGCAGGATGTTTCCGATGAGCCTCAGGGTCCGGAGGCCATCCTTGACGATCGACACCCGGGACTTCCCTCCTCCGCG
This sequence comes from Bdellovibrionales bacterium, assembly GCA_005791855.1. Lineage (GTDB taxonomy): Bacteria > Bdellovibrionota > Bacteriovoracia > Bacteriovoracales > Bacteriovoracaceae > Peredibacter. The sequence goes on along the minus strand of SXUH01000409.1, from coordinate 10,749 downwards.
GAGAGAACTCTTCACCGGATGGAAGTCGACCCGGTAGCCTCGTCGAATCATGAGGAGGGTCGAGGTCGATGAAGCCGAGAACCCGTCGGGGAGAAGGGTCAGGTACTTCTTTATCAGTTTGGTCTTGAAGCACCGGAAGCCGCAGTTAAGGTCCGGGATGGACCTCCGGGCGACGATCTGTGAAACCGATCGGAGCAGGAACTTCCCCGGTGCGCGCTTCAAGACGAACGCATCTTTAGAATTCCTCGCCCCGATGTTCGCATCCAGATCGCCGGAGACGACTGGAGTGGCCAGGGCAACCAGATCATCAGGATGGTGCTGGCCATCCGCATCAAACCAAACAACGACTTCTCTTGTTGAGGCGTTGATTGCTTTCTTGAGAGAGGCCCCGTAGCCACGGTTGATCTTGGAATTGATGACGATGACATCTTTCAAGCCACTCAGGATTTCTTTAGTCCGGTCGCTCGACCCATCGTTCACGACGATGATCTCCGGATCTGGTCCGAGTTTTAGTCTCAAGAAAGATAGAGTATTGCCGACCGTTTGCTCTTCGTTGAAACAAGGAATGAGGATAGAAATCTTTTTCAAGTCCATTGGACAAAGAATTTATTCTTCCCTCGGGCTACTGACAACTAAATTACCTTTGACACACTTGGCCTACGTTGCGCTATCGTGGATTCTGAGATCATTGTGTGGTAGGAATTAGGTAAATCATCCCGGAACGTTGAACTACTATGAATAAGATTATTCTACAGGACTGCCCTATCTGTGCATCGAAGGACACGGCCTGCATCTTCACCCCGGGACGAGCGCAGATCGAGCAGTTCAAATCCCTTAGTGAGAAGAAATACTCCGGGGCGATGGACGGCTGGACCGAGGTCCTGAGCCTCAAGGTTCTGCGGTGTCAGAAATGCTTCCACGTATGGCACAACGAAGTCCCGGCCCTTCCGGAACTCATCCAGATGTACTCCGGGAGCAGCAAGAGAGAGGGAGCGAAGAAGCACGAACTATCTGATGAAAGACGTGCGTACATCCGATCCGAGATGGGCTTCCTCAGAGCTTCCTGTCCCGCGCGCAGACCGCTCGAGCTCCTCGACTACGGGAGCGGCCGGGGCCACTGGATCCAGGGTGCGCTCGACGCCGGGTTCGGGAAGGTCTACGCCTACGATCCATCCTTCGAGAGGTTGAGCGCCGCCCCCGAGGATGCCCGGATCACGAAGACCAATGACTTGAAAGATTTCCAGAAGACCTTCGACGCCATCAACTGCGAGCAGGTCTTCGAGCACGTCCTGAGCCCGGTGGAGGAACTCTCCGCTCTAAGAAGGCTCGCTTCTGCGGAGACGGTACTCCGGATCTCCGTTCCCCTGGTCCGGGGAGAGGATCCGGCGGCGCTCATGGGGACCTTCCCCTTTAAAGATGAGGTCGTGCACATCCTCTCACCCTTCGAACACCTCCATGGGTTTTCGCGGAAGTCCTTCGGGATCCTCCTCGAACGGGCGGGCCTTAAGCCCGTCAGGCCGGGCCTCGCCTCCGGACTGAAGTATCCCCGGCAGATGGGCCGGGTCCTCCTCGGGAAGAGTAATTTTAACCTGGTGAGATTTGCGAACCCATGAACCCAATCCTCCTGGCGTTTTATAAGGTCTACCTCCTGGTGATCGCTCCTCTCTTCTGGGTCTCGAACCGCCTCACGGTGAGACACATCCTTCCCGACTCCATTGCCCGGAGCCTCGAACATCTTAGGATGTTCCTACTTCGGGCCCAGGGCCTCCGGGCCGGAGCCGGAGTCTTCATTCGCACGAACTTCTGGTGCTCGAACCCGCGGAACCTCCGCCTCGGAACCCGCGGCACGATCGGGATCAATTGCCAGTTCTACTCCTTCGAGAAGATCACCATCGGGAACGACTTCCTCATCGGCTCCGACGTGCTCATCCACACCGCGGAGCACGTGTTCAAGGACCCGGAGCTCCCCATCATCGAACAAGGCAGCCACTACAGGCCGGTGGTGATCGGAGACAACGTCTACATCGGCTCCCGGGCCATCATCCTCCCGGGGGTGACCATCGGTAGCAACCTCATCATCGCCGCCGGCGCGGTCGTAACCACGAGCCTCCCCTCCGGCTACATCTACGGCGGGAACCCGGCCAAGCAGATCAAACCCCTCAACTAAGAAGACTATGAAAACCCTAAACTCCATCTGCGCAGTCATCTTCCTCATCTTCACGGTCCTCCTGGTCCTCTACGACCACCGGAGCCTCGACGCCAAGACCAACTACTTCAAGACGACCCTCGTGAAGTACGAACCCGCCGGTACCTGCCGGACGTCTCCGCAGGAGATCGGCGAGTTCCTGAAGGACAATCCCTACAAGCAGGACGTCTTCGACCACGTCCACTCGACGGCCTTCATCCCCCCGGACCTGCTTAAGATCAACGTCCGGTCCCAGGAGCAGGTCATCCCCTCTGGCTTCGTGGAGAGCATCGCCGCGAGCTACCCGCAGGAGACCGCGGGCCGCTGCTACTCCCTGAGGAAACTCTACGAGCGGTCGAAGCTCGAAAAGGAAAACCAGGTTTCGAGCTGGAGGATCATCCTCACCATCGCCTCCCTCGTCTACCTCGCGGTTGCCCTGGTGTACATCTTCTTCAAGCGAACCTCCCGTGCAGCGAACGCTTAGCCTCGTCACCTTCCAGGCCGTCTTCCTCGTCGGCGCCTTCCTGTGGATGGTGAACACGAAGCAGATCGGCTCGGAGACGTTCAGGCCCTTCCAGTACCTGAGCACGATCTTCATCTCCCTCTTCATGGGGTACACGCTCATCGCCCGGGGCCCGGCGGCGCTGAAGAATCTCGGGAACCTCAGACGCCACAAGCTGCCCCTCTTCTACATCGCCGTGAGCTACGTCTTCCTCGTGACCTACTCCGTCTTCAGCGACGGGAGGGCGATCAAGAACGCCTTCTGGATGGTCTCCCTGGACATGCTCTGCGTCCTCTCCTGGGTCCTCATCGCGAGCCTCCACCGGTACGACTTCCGCCAGGCCCTCCTGGTCTATTTTAAATTCATGACCGCCACGGCGGTCTTCATGGTGGCCTTCTCCCTCTTCCAGATGCTCGACTTCCTCGAGCTGAGCCTCGGGCCCCTCTTCCTCGGGATCAGTAAGGACTTCGCGAACCGGATCCACGGACTCCTCGGAGAACCGATCAGCCTCGGTGGCCTCTGCGCCCTGGGGATCCTCTCCGCCTTCGGCGTCCACCAGCTCGAGAAGGACGAGGTGGTCAAGCGGTTCACGACCCTCATGATCCCGTTCCTTGGCCTTGGCCTCTTCCTGAGCTCGTCGAAGAATGCCATGCTCGCCTTCGGGATCTCCTTCCTCTTCCTCTTCTTCCGGATCCTCCGGTTGAAGTGGTTGCTCCTCGCCGGAGTCGTCGCGGGCGGTCTGCTAGCCCTGAGCTGGGAGCTCCTCGCTCCGATCCTCCGGCTCAACACCGACATGGCAAGCTACACGACCCGGATGGACGCCTGGAAGAACGGCTACCAGGTCTTTTCGAACGCGACCTTCCTCCAGCTCGTGCGGGGCTTCGGCGCCGGGTACTTCGAGAACAACTTCGGGGGCGCGTTCAACAGCCTCCTCCGGATGGTCATCGACTACGGCGTGCTCATGCCGTTCTTCTGGTTCCTGGGCGTCCTGAAGCTCTTCCGCTCCTCCCTCAAGAAAGCAGACCGGTTCCACGCCCGAGTGTACTGCAGCCTCTTCATCTTCAGCCTCATCTTCTCCCTGGCGCAGGACATCTTCTTCCGGGAGTTCATCAACGTGACGAACTTCAACTTCCTGTCCATCGTCGCGATCTACCTCTGCACGGCCGACGAGGAAGGTCCTAGTACCGAGCCCTGACCAGGGCCATCTTCCGAACGCGGGACGAGTAGGAAGGAAAGTCGCAGCAGAGGAGGAGTTCGCCGTCTCGGAGCTTGTGGACCCGCGGGTGCAGGTCGCACCGGACGTCTCCGGTGAACTCGAGGGGTGTGAGGAACGTCGCGAGGACCCGCGGGCCCTTTCCGGGCCAGAGCTCGTAGAGAGTCTGCTCGTTGGTCGGCCACTGGGGGTAGCAGTCGGTGATGAGCCTCCCCTCGACGAAGGTGGGATGGCCATCCAGGGTGAAGTCCTCGAAGAAGACGTCCTGGGTTGGGCCCGGCCCCAGGCGGTACTTGACGTAGGACGGGACGCCCCGGAGCTTGGTGAAGATGATCAGGTTCTCGTCGTCGACCCAGGTGTAGTGGGACATGAACCCCGCCTGGCTGAGGATCCGGAGCTCCTGCGTACCGACGTCGCAGACGAAGGCGTAGGTGAGCCGCTTCTTCCCGGCGGTGGCGATGAAGTAGAAGACGAAGTTCTTTCCACCCGGACTAAAGCTCAGGTGATTGAAGTACCCCGTCTCGGCCGGGACGTCGGCCGGGAGGTGGTCGCGGAGCTGCTCTCTCAAAATGGAGAATCTGATCCGACCGGTCTGGGCCTCGACCACCAGGATCCGCCCCTTCGTCTCTTCCGGAGTCGACGCCGCATCGAGGGCGGGATAGCCGTAGCCGGGCCTCATCAGGGCGAGCTCGTGGAAATCGAGGCTCAGGAGGTGCTTGCCGTCGGAGGAGATGTCGTAGGTGGGGAACGGGATGCGAGTCTTCTCTGCGCTCGAGAGGTTCTGGATCACCGTCTGGGCCCGGCCTCCCTCCAGGGAGTTATAGAGGATCGACTCCCGGGCGGTCGGGTGCCACATCAACCTGCTCCCCTGCTGCCAGTTCCAGAGCTCGGTCTCGGCGACCTTGGTGAACCCGGCGCCGGTGGGGCCGGTGACGTCGGTCTGGAAGTACCCGAGTTTGATCTTCGAATCCTCCCGGCTCCCCGTTGGGACGGCGTGGGCCAGGGTCCGCCCGTCTCTGAAGGGCTGCTTATCGTAGTAGCCGAAGAAGACGTGGTGGCCTTCGTGCTCGAGGACCGCGTGCGGGAGGCTGGTCTTCAGATCTTTTCCGGCGATCGACGAGTAGACCTTCGCCACCGACCTTCCGACCTTCCTCTTAATCCCTGCGGCTACCGATCTCATGCTCTCCTCTTCCTCAGATGATCTCCGAGGTTCACCAGGAGCCAGTTTAGCGGGAACTTCAGGTAGTAGACAATGAAAACTCCGAGGGCCAGGGCGGCGACGCCGACGGAGGTAAGCTCATCGGAGAAAAATAGTTTCCGATAGACGGCGACCAGCACCAGTCCCAGCGGGAGGACGAAGTTGACCAGAGTTAGCCGCAAGGTTTCGGAAAGGGTCAGGTACCCGACCTTCTGCGCCAGCCGGAACGTCCCGCCGGTCTTCACGAACCCGGAGAGGAGCATGGCGACGGGGTAGCAGTAGAGGAAGTTCAGCTTCGCGAGGATCACCAGCGACACGCAGAAGGCCACCGTCGTCGCGACCGAGAGGTAGGTGTTCTTCCAGTGCTTCCCCGTGGAGCTGAAGGTGATGTCCATCATCTTCGGGGCGTTCGAGATGTAGAGCGAGATCAGGAGGAGGTTCACGAAGTAGTAGATGACCTCGAAGTCCGAATCCTTCAGGACCTTGTCCGAGAGCCAGATCCGCACGAGCGTGTCGAGGAAGAGGCTCGAGAGGAGACAGGCGACGCCGTGGGAGAAGCTCGCGAGCGAGAGGCCCTTCACGATGAGGCGCTTGATCCCCTCGTGGTCCTTCTGCGGGTTGAGCTCGGAGATGTAGGGGGTGAAGCTCGAGAAGATGGTGTTGATGAACCGGCTCGCCATGAGCATGAGGGCCGTGGCGATGGAGCAGAAGAAGACGGCTTCGATGCTCAGGTAGCGGGAGTAGATCGAGGGCGCGAGCGAGCTCTGCATGATCCCGACCATGGTGACGATGGTCGCGCTGAAGCCGATGTCGAGGATCGGCTTCAGGGCTTCGCCGGAGTAGTGCCGGAAGCACAGGACCTTCTCCCGGACGAACCCCGAGGCGAAGAAGAGGCCGACGGCGCCGAGGGCGCGGCCTATGGAGAGGATGAGGGCGACGTTCACCAGGGTGAGGTTCCCGAGCTTGTAGAAGACGTAGATGAAGAGCGTGCTCACGAGGGCGACGACGGACTCGATGAACCACATGACGCTGAACTGGTTCTTCCCCTGGAGGATCCCGATGTCCACCCGGCTGACGAAGACCACCACGAACTCCAGGAAGCTGATGTAGAAGACGGTCTTGAAGATGGCGTACTCGGCCGCGGGGATGTTCAGGAAGTCGAAGATCAGCTCCTTGGGGAAGATCACGCAGAGGGCGGTGAGGACGAGGACGATGGAGACGAGGAAGGCGTAGGAGGTGGCCACGAGCTTCACCAGCTCGGGCCGGTTCTTCGCCTTGTTCAAGGGTGCGAGGAGCCGGCAGACGGCCCCGCTGATGCCGGAGTCGAAGAGGTAGAGGTAGTTCACGAGGCTCGTCGCCAGAGCGTAGAGCGCGTACTGGTTCTTCCCGACCCCGTTGAGGATCAGGGGCACGGTCACGAACCGGGTCCCCATGCTGATGACCACCGTCACCCAGCCGACCGCCGTGTTCTTCAGGATGATCCGTTTGAAGCTCATGCGGGCCGGGGTCCGAAGTAGAAGTTGAAGATCGTGCGGGCGTCTTCGAGCGTGCAGCTCCCGGCCTTGACGTGCTCCCAGCCGGCGGCGGACCGGAGCTTCACGAAGGGCTTGATGTAGAAGGGATAGAGGGTCACGCTCAGGGCCCGGTACCCGAGGTGGCTCAGGATCGGGACGCGGTGGTTTCCCTGGAGGACGATGAAGCGGTAATCTTTCTCTCCCAGGAGGAAGGTCCCGGCCGAGTAGCCGCCGGGGACCCTTCCGGGGAGGTACCCTTCCCGCTTGATCTTCTGGTAGAGGGCGATGATCCGGTGGAACTCCTCCTCGACGAACTCGTCGGTGGAGGGGCCGCAGAAGCGCGACTGGCCCCGGTCCTTCGTCGCCATCCCCGGCACGAGCTCCCCCCAGGGGAACTCGAAGAGCGGAAGGTCCGTGGAGACTCCGGCGACGTAGTCCCGGAGCTTCGTCGGGCAGAAGGTTTTCAGAAACGGGTAGAGCGGAGTTTCCCTGAAGGAAACGTCCGGGTTCCGGTCGTAGAGCTCGAGGGTCTTCTTGATGTGGTTCGAGCTCTCCTCCCCGAAGGTCGCGCCGAAGACGGTGACCACCTTCGAGAGCGGGACCTCGAAGCGGATCAGCTTGCCGCAGATCCTGTCCAGAATGCCGAGCTTCCGCGCCATCTTTATCTGTCGGAACTGATGATGTTGATCAGCGAGCGCAGGTACCCTTTGGTGAGGAACTTGATGTTGTTGAGCTTCGAGACCAGCTTCGGTTCCTTCTCGACCTTGAGGTTCAAGGTCCTCCGGCTGGCGATGAGGAGCGCGCGGTTGGAGTGGGACTTGTTGAGCCGCTGGAAGTACCGGAAGCCGTTCTTCTCGAGGACCTTCTCCACGCAGGCGAAGCTCGGGAGGAAGAACTGCTCGCCGTAGGGGTCGTTCGGCTTCGGCGTGGCCGGGGAGAAGTAGAGGCTCGCCTCCTCGAGGCCCACGCCCTTGTGGGTCTTCCACTCGAGGATCAGGGTGTCGCTCTTCTGCGAGAGCACGAGGAGGAGCTTGAACGGATCCGGGAGCCGGTGGAGGACGCCGAGGCAGGTGCAGAAGTCGTACTTCTTGAGCCGCGCGGCTTCGTCGTCGTTGAGGATGTTGAGCTTCTCGAAGCGGACGTTCTCGACCTTCAGGATCTCCTTGGCGAACTGGGCCTTCTCCACCCGGTGCTCGTCCACGTCGAGGCCCATGACCTCCTGGGACATCTCCGCCATGCGGATGCTGAAGAAGCCGTCGTTGGAACCGACGTCGAGGACGGTGGAGGTCTTCGTGAGGAGCTGGCTCAGGACGGGCTTGATCCGCTCCCACTTGTTGACGTTCTTCCCGAAGGAGGTGGTGGTGTTCACCGGGGTCTTGATCCCATTCCCGAAGTCGAAGGCGTGGTTCCAGGGCTGGGTGTTCCCGAGGGTTTCGATGCGTTCTTTGATCTTGTCGGTCGTGAGGTGCACAGCTGTCTCCTTAAATCACGTACTGCTTGGATGAGCTCGCAGCGATCTTATTTCTTTTCTCAAACCAGTCGAAGGTCTGCCTGAGGCCTGTTTTGAAATCGGTCTGGGACTTCCAGCCGGTGAGGTTGTGGATCTTGGTGGCGTCGCAGAGGAGGCGGTTCACCTCACTCTTCTCGGGCCGCAGGCGGACTTCCTCGGAGACGATCTGGGGCCTGTGCCCGGAGATGTCCATGAGGAGCTTGGCGGTTTCCTCGATGGACCACTCTTCGCCGGAGCCGATGTTCACCACCTGCCCTTCGGCGGCTTTACAGAGCGCCAGAGCGAGCATGCCGCTCGCCGTGTCGGTGGCGTAGTTGAAGTCCCGGGTCGGGCTCAGGGCGCCGAGCTTGAGCACGGGGTTCTTCATCTGCAGCTGGGCGATGATGGTCGGGATGACCGCCCTCGCCGTCTGCCGGGGCCCGAAGGTGTTGAAGGGCCTCGCGGTGACGATCGGAAGGTTGAACGAGAGGTTGTAGCTCTCCATCATCTTGTCCGCGGCGATCTTCGAGGCGGAGTACGGCGACTGGCCCACGAGCGGGTGAAGCTCGGAGATCGGGACGAACTGCGCGGTCCCGTAGACCTCGCTAGTCGAGACGTGCAAGAGCCGGACGAGGGAGTCGGACTTCTTCGCGGCCTCGGCGACGTTCAGGGCGCCGACGACGTTGGTCTCCACGTAGGACTGGGCCGCGACGTAGCTGTAGGGAATGGCGATGAGGCTCGAGAGGTGGAAGACGTAGTTGATGCCCCTCATGGCTTCCTCCACCCGGCTCCGGTCCCGGATGTCTCCGGACATGACCTCGATCTGCGAGAGGACGTCGGCGGGGACGTCGTCGAGCCAGCCGATCTGGTTCCAGGAATTATAATAGACGAAGGCGCGGACCTTCGCCCCCTGCCGAACCAGGAGTTCGACCAGGTGGCTTCCGATGAAACCGTCCGCGCCCGTCACGAGTACCGTTTTGCCTTTGACTGATTCGCCCACGCTAACCTTCCTTAAATTTCCGAGTCCGAGAAGAGCCGCGAGGCCTTGTCGTACTCGTGCTGAGTCCCGATGTCCGACCAGTATTCGTGGACCGGGAAGACGATGACGTCCTTACTATTTTTTAGACACAGATCGATGAGATCCGTCATGTTGAAGAAAGTGTCCTTCGGGATCATGGAGATGCCCTTCGGGGAGAGCGCGTAGATCCCGGCGTTGCAGAGGAAGTGCTGGGAGGGCTTCTCGTCCAGGGCGATGGCCCGGGCCCCGTCGGTCCGCACCACTCCGTACGGGATGTCGATGTTGTAGCTGATCGCCGCCATGGTGATGACGGAGTCGTGGGAGCTGTGGAAGTCGTAGAGGCTTCCGTAGTTGATGGAGGTCAGCACGTCTCCGTTGAGCACCAGGACCGAGGAGCTGAACGTCACCGGGAGGAGGGAGACCGCGCCGGCGGTGCCGAGCTTTTCCTTCTCCTCGAGGTACTCGATGGAGACGCCGAAGGAGCTGCCGTCCCGGAGGTAGTCCCGGATCTTATCTCCGAGGTAGTTGATGGAGATGTAGATCTTCCGGATCCCCTGCCGCTGGAGCATGATGATCTGGCGTTCGATGATCGGCACGCCGCCGACCTTGAGCATGGGCTTGGGGACGTCGTTGGTGAGGGGCCGCAGGCGCCGCCCTTCTCCGCCGGCCATGATGATGGCGGCCTCGAAGCCCGAGCTCTCGCTCTTGTAGCCGCCGTCCTTGACGTCGTTCCGGTGGACGACCTTCAGGACCCGCTTCTCGTCGTCGACGATGGGGAGGGCCTCGATCTTATTGTCCACCATGAGGCTCAGGAGCTCGTTGTCGGCGACGGTCTTCGGAGCGGTGATGGAGTTCTGATTCATGATCTTCGAAACGGAGCTCGCGAGGTTCACGCCGTTGAGGATGCCGCGTCTCACGTCTCCGTCGGTCACGGTTCCGCAGAGCATGTTGTTGGCGTCGACGACGACCACGAGGGTCTTCTTGCCCTTCTCGAGGACCTCGATCGTCTTGAGAATCGATTCGGTCAAAAGGACTTTTGGTACCATCAGATCGTCATCTTCTTTTGCACGAGTTTAGAGTTGAGCTCGACCTTGCTGATGAAGTCGGCGATCTTCTTCCCCGCTCCCCCGGACCCGTACGGGTTGTGGCACTCGCGGCAAACCTTGAGGAAACTCTCGTCGGTGAGGCAGGTCTTGATCTTGTTGTACACGTCGGCCGCGTCGTACCTACTGTCGAGGACGTTCTCGGCCCGCAGGCGGCCGTCCTGCCGCGAACCGATGTTCACAGTCGGGCAGAAGAACACCGGAGTTTCCTTGATCCCGGAAGACGAATTCCCCACGCAGGCGACGCGCACGCCTTCGCGGCTGAGGTTCAGGACCCCGTGGTAGTTGGAGCGCCCGAGGGACTCGTGGACCTGGATGTTCTTCGGCGACTTGAACTTGAACTCCTTGATGGTCTGGATGATGCTCTTCCCGCCGGCGTCGTTGTTCGGGTAGGTGATGATGACCTGGGTGCCTTCGGTCGCGAGGCGGTCGAGGGCTTCCAGGGACGGGAGGATCTGGTTCCTCGCCTGGTCGAACTCGGTGGTCACCGAGTGCTGGGTGAAGAGGATCACCGGTCTGGACTTCTC